>JAFCBV010000005.1 GCA_017610545.1 Candidatus Nanohalarchaeota archaeon
CGTTTACAATCCTTGACAAGCGCAAGGTTTCCTGATTCATTATTTTCAGGTATTTTTCCCTTTTCTTTTTGTCTTTCGCAACATCTTTTTTCTGCAGAAGCTGGGAAAATCCGTGAATTGATGTCAAAGGTGTTTTAAGTTCATGCGCTGCTACAGATATAAACTGATTCTTTTTTATATCTGTTTCCTTTAACTCTTTCACATTTTGATTGAGCCGATTTTGCGCCTGAATAAGCTTTTTGTTCAACTCCGCAGTATCATTCATCATATTCAGTATTGCTTTTTTTGCTTTTTGCATTTCAGATATTTTTTCATTCAGCTCACTGGTGCGTGCATTGACCTGAGATTCCAGTTCCTTGCCATGCAGATTAAGTTTTTGCTGTGACTCTTTGAGGTCTTTTGCCATTTTATTAAACGCATTGCCTAAACTTTCCAGCTCATCTCCTGTCCGAACGTCCAATTTAACTCCCAGGTTTCCGCTGCTGATTTCCTGCATGCCTTTGGATAATTTTCTGATGGGCCGCGTAAAAATTTCGCTCATAAAAAAGCCCAGAAATCCCATGAAAACCGATACCAAAACAATAACAAACACAAGAACTGTGACAATTTGGGAAACTAGGTCCTCTACATAGGTTTTCTTATACCCCACGTGAATATGCCCAAGAAGGCGTATCCCTTCATTTATTGGATAAACAAGATCAATCATGTTCGTGCCATCCAGATTGTGCTCTATAACATCAAACACACCATTCTCTTTATGCACATGCAATTGAATTATTTCTTCAGGGATGTCTGTCAAAAAAGTGTGTGCTATGATGTTGTTATCTGCATCATAAACCATCAGGTACTCCACCATGTCTTTTTTTATCTCTTTCTGCTCAAACAAAATATTTGTTATATGCACATAGTCATTCTCAAGCACAAAAGGAGTTATTCCTTTTTCAATTACAATAAGCCCCATTTTTTCGCGTTCAATAAGATTTTGCTTCAATGTATTGCCCAGCATTTTCGAATTGATTATAATGACTGTAAAGCCTGTCAACAAAATCAGCACTACAATAATGAGGGATAGCCTGTACTGCAATCTCATAATCATCCAGCCCCTGCTTCAATTAAATGAAATGTTTTGTTTGACAAATAAGAAATATACGTCTTGTCAAACGCCTGATGGTCATTAGGCCCGAATGTGACTAAAGCCTCTACTTCAGCAGTGTAACCATTCAAAGATTCTGCTGTCTTGATGAACTTGTCTCTTGTCAGATCCCATCCCGAATCCTCCAGTATTTTTACAAGGAGTACTGCATTTATATATCCTTCAAGCCCAACGCATGACTGTTCTTCGTCCGGAAAGTATTTTGCACTAAGCTCCATGTATTTTTTGACAACTTCAAGACAAACTGTAGAATTTTCATAATGTGCAGGAACAACATGCGTTACAATTATCCGTTCTGATGTGATTGTCCCGTATTTCGAAAGCTCGGCTGCAAATGTGTCTACATCTACAAACGAACCTGTGTAAAAATAAGGGTTGTGCCCGCTGTCCCTGTAAAGAGCCACGAACTTTGCACTCGGGCGGGATATGCCTGCTATGATGATGGCCTCGGGATTTGAATCCCTGATAGATTCAAAGGAATCTACATCGTCAGTGCCACGAATATATTTGCCTTCAGCAACTATATTCAGCCCATACTTGTCAAGCGCAATATTCACGCCATCCAGCACATCGTGCCCAAATTCATCATCCTGATAAAAAACAGCTATCCTGCTAAACCCGTGGTGTTTCACAAAATAATCGACAGCTTCTTTTGCTTCATCGTGATAAGATGCGCGTGTATTGAATATGTATGGCTGAACCGATGTCCTAAACACCATTGCTCCGGTAAATAGCCCGAATAACGGAATTTTTGCATCAGCAACCATGTTAATTACCCGCACACCCGTAGATGTTCCGACATAATCAAATAACAGAAAAACTTTGTCTTCTAATATTAGTTTCTGTGTATTGGCAACTGTGTGCGCCGGCTCGTAGTAATCATCATATGATATCACCCTGATCTTCCTGCCGTGAACTCCTCCATTTGCATTGACTTCGTTTAGATATGCAATAGAGCCGTGGAGATACTGCGTTCCAAAATGACCTGCGTGCCCGCTCAGTGCAGCTGAAGAGCCGATAAGTATTTCAGAGCCAGTGATTCCATTTACATTGCCGCTTCCAGCACCCTCATTCCTGTCATTTGAAACATCATCTTTTGGCAAAACCAAAGAATGGGCTCCTGCCAATGCGGCAACTAACACAATACATAAACCTAAAAAAGGTGCCGTTTTCATGAAATCACTTTTGCCCTCGCACGGCAATATGGCATTGTAATGTCCATTGGATACTATAAGGAAGATGGTATGTATATATAACTTCTAAGTATAGTAAAAGCCATAACTATTTGGACTGATGGCTTTTCCATATCCTTAAAATTGCTATGCAATTTTAGGATTGCGGAATTGGAGCCCAATTCCTAATTTCGCAACACTTAAAATTCCACGGGAATTTTAGTGTCGCAAAAACGCATGCGTTTTTGGCGATACATCAATTCAGTATGAATTGCGAAATCCAGGAAATCTTCGATTTCCCCGGACAGATTAAGGTCTCTTGGTTTTTGCTGTGAAAAACCACAAAATGGTGGTTTTTCCCGCATGCTGCCGAAGCACAAATGCTTCGTCGCATCCTAAAAATCACTGTGTGATTTTTAAGGATACATAAATCGCTTAATGCGATTTAGTATGGTTAAGTTTGTCCATTTAGTAACGACCTAGCGCGCGCAAATTGAGCTGGCGCATGCAAGTAACTTCTAGATTTTATGCGTTCTGATACGCCCTTTATGCAAACCCAGTCTAATCCCTAAAGAAAACATATAAACAGCCAAGATAATAGGTTTCTCATGAAAGCACTCTTGATATCACTTATCATTGCATACCTAATGGCTCCGGCATCATATGCAACAGTGTATGAAGGCGTTGTACCCTCTAATGTAACTGCCGGTGAAGACTTCATTGTATTTGTAAAAATAGTGGACTCTACAAGCAAGATAATAACAGACCCGATATCAACTGTGAGTGCAAAATATTCTGGCAGCACAACATCCATGCTGCCTCTTGACAGCATATATTCTGCATTCCCGGAAACCTCAGACTACTGGGCAACAACTTCTGATTTCTCTGCAGGATCTGCAAATTATGCAAATGTGAGTGCCAACTATATAGACACCCAACTTGGAAGTGTTGCGGAAAGCAAAATTGCCAACGTCACTGTTGGAGTGTTAACCATTGTCTTTACCGGCAGCACGGATTTTCTCATGACAAAAAATATTGGGGAAAACATATCTTTTGTTGCATATCTAAAAGATTTTTCAACAACCCCCTACATCCCACCAATTGCAAAAATAAGCTACCTTGCATATGACCTGAAAAAAATGGAGGTATTTGACGGTCCGAAAAATTTTGTCCAATGTACTGTAGATGAGACAAAACTTTGCGCAAGCCATACAATAACTGCAGAACATCCTGCAGGCATCCTGAGCTTTTATGCCTCAAATGGCACGGATGTCGGTGGAAGAAATATCTATTTCCAGGCGATACCTTATGAAGTGTCTCCTTCTGTCAATGTTTCACATCCACGGCCCGGAGATGTAGTTGAATTTTCACTTAACCCAAGCAATGTTTATGGCCAACTTTCAGAGATTTATGCAAGCGTAACACTTCCAGACGAGACTGTGCTTCCTCTTTATCTCAACAATGGCAACGGATACAAAGACACAGTTATCGCACCGAACATGTCCGGAGATTATGTCTTCAATGCAACAGTTAACCACACAATCAAAGGTATCACAGAACACATTTCTGCCTTTCGCATACATACCGCATACTTTGATGTGAAAACAAGCAAAAACGCATACAAACAGGGCGAAGATGTTGCGGTCACCATTGCAGTTTATGATTCCAACGGCACTGCGCTTGAGATAACTGCCAATGCAACAATCATCACCTCCCGAGGAGCAAACACATATTACAGCAACTCCAGCATCGCGTTCTCAGGCAACATCCGCTCATTCATCCAGAACCTCGCGCTTGATGCAACAGAAGGAGAATATGGCCTTGCTGTTGATGCAGAAGATTTATTTGGAAGAAAATACTTTCGCAAAATATCGTTTCATGTAAATACATTAAACAAAACACTTACCGCACTCCCATCACATATCGCAAATGCATTTGAATCAATAGAAAACACAACGTACACTATAAACCTCTTAAGCAACTCCACAAGCACAATAAACAACATTTATGTAAGCACAAGTTCAGAAATATCAGAATATGTTGTAATTAACGTGAGTGATATGTCCACGTCCCTTTTACCCAATACATCAACGTCATTCAGGCTAACGATAATCCCGGAGGATTCATTGGATTATATTGTTTCAGGAAAGCTGTTTGTCAATTTCGATGGCAACCTACTCATCATTCCAGTCATAATAGAAAACGAACTTTCAGCCACATTCTATGTTAACCCCTCATTAAATATAGAACTTCTTTCAGGAGTAGAACAGGAAATCAAAATCAATATCAAAAACGATGGAAACAGAACAATGCACGGATTTGATATAGACTTTAGCTCAGACATCTCTTCATATGTCAGCAACAGCGACCTGCCGGACAGTATTGCAGTCGGAGAAACAGAAACAGTGTCTTTTGATCTCAAAATAAATTATGCAGGAACTTATTCCGGTACAATAACGTTCATAGGCCCTAAGGGTGCCAATGCCCCCGTCACGTTGTCAATAGAAGTTTTCAATGACTTTTCATCCTCTTTGAGTGCGCTTGACAGCATTCGAAAGACGCTTAACCTGCGCATACTCGCTCTTGAGGCAAACGGAAAAGACGTATCTCATCTTTCATCGAGCATAACAGCGCTTCAGGGAGGTATAAGCGAAGTCAACAGTTTTTATGAGAACGGCTTGTACAAACAGGCAAAATCAACGATGTCATTACTTCAGGCAAATGCAAACACAATACAGTCCGCACTTGATACTCTGGAATCCGCCACCCCCGGCACAGAACCAAATGGAATCGAGAACGATGGTGTCTGTGAAAGTGATGAGTTATGTAGCTCAGTTGACTGTATTGGGGATGAAAGATGCACAACATCCAATGGCGAAAGCAATGCCATGACAATCATCATCGTGGTGCTTGCAGTAATAATCATTTTGATTGTGCTTGCGACATCAATCATGCCCGATGAGAAGAAAAATGAAACAATACCGATTTAGAACCAACATATATTCTGCACACTTAGCTGTTTTTAATCACATCACTAAACATACTTGTATGAGGGTTTTCACTTGCGCTGGTTGACTTTTTCTTTGCCTTTGATTCTGGTTTTTGTTCCGGCTCATCTGTTGTGTCGGAATCAGGCTCTTTAGGCGCATCCTGACTTTTAACTTGTTCTGTATGAGATGATGAGCTTTCTTTCTCGCCTGCGCCATGTGCGCCTGTCTCTTTGGACGATGTTGGTGCAAGCCCCTCGCGGGCAAAATATGTCTTCAACTCTTCCTGTGAAGAGATGTTAAAGTATTCAAGAAACTTTCTTGTTATGTGAAGAATATTTGTGTGGCCTTTTGGCTCGCTTCTGACAAGTCCTTTTGACAAAAGCTCCTTTATGTGATTATACGCCCTGTTGCCGCGTATCTCAACAATTTCTGACTGTTTTACAGGCGACCTAAACGCTATCAATGATAATGTTTGCATTGTCGCGCGCGAAAAGTCGCGCTCGGGTGCAAGGTGCTCTACATGCTTCACGTATGCATCCTTTATCTGAAGTTCGTAATGCTCATCGCGCTCTATCAGGCGAACCCCGTGGTCATCATAGTGAGGCTTCATCAACTCAAGAATTTTCTTTATCTCCGGCTTTGGAATCTTCACAACATTATAAAGCTCTGCAAGGCTCATCGGGCGCGCGGCAATAAAGAGTGCGGCCTCTAGTATCTTTCTTTTCTCATCTGCGTCTTTTTTATCAGGCATTTTCAACACCACGTATTTGAATTTCACCAAAAAGCTCTGACTGGCTGCATACAATCCTTCCTTCTGAAGCAAGATGCAACATTGAATTGAACGCCCTTATCTTATTCTCTTTTGTAGATTCAATTCCAAGCAAGCCTGAAAAAGTGACTTGCTCTCCCCGAAGTACAAAAGTGCATATTTTTTCATATAGTTCTTCAATATTTTTTGACAGGTCCGCACCAGCAAGATCTATCTGAAAAAACTCTCGCGCCTCGCGCCTTGTCTTTATGTTCATTGCCTTGTCAAGGGCATGGACCAATTCATCAATTGTTATTTTTCTTCTTGGCGCCCTCTGAAGCGGAAGCTGTATGGGTGGTATTACAATGTTTTTATCAATAACCGGCATCTCTTCATCGACTACAAAGTCGTCACTGAAAAGATCCTCTTCGGGTGCTGCCTCTTCTTCGAATGCGCTTATTGCTTCTGATTTAAGCTTGTATATTATTGCTGCTGCAAGAAGTATTTTTGCAGGTATTCGCAAATCAAGACGTCTCATGTGCTCTATGTGTTCGGTAAGCCGTTTGTTTAAAACAGAAAGATCTATGTCCCATGGGTCCATGTCATTTGTGAGATTACGAAGAACCTCACCCCATTCTCCGACAGATATGAGTGAGACTATGTTCTCGTTCGTTATCGCAATATTTTGCTCTTCACTTTCTATTTCAGTGTTCATAGTTGTGCCTTATTTGATATACCAAAGTACTTTCTTTCCCACGCCAACATCCCTGCGCTCTTCCTGACAGCTTATTCTACCCATTGACTTTAGCTTGTAACAGTGTGTGTTTGCTGTTGGCCATGAGATTTTTGCCTTTTTGGCAATCTCATATGTAGAAAGAGGTCTGGCAGAGCTCGCGAGAATGCGCTCGGTAAGTACATCTACAGAAATGTTTTCTTTTGTCATTGTTTTATCCCCCTTTTTAAGAACCTTTCCTCCCCAAGAAAGATTCTTGTGTATTTTCCCTAACTTATCGTATGTACTTAAGTGATATATATAGATTATTATAGCGAGCCCGGAGGGAATTTCGTTGGGGAAAATGATTCATGTAGTCTTTATTTAGTAGCCCGCATACACGAAATTTTGTTTATCCCGAACTACGGAGTGCTGTTTGCGGCATACTTATGCAAATTCACCAAATTTCGAACCCCCGACCTACTGGTTTCTCTCAAAAACCCACTGCGGGTTTTGTCCGAAGCCAGTCGCTCTATCCGGACTGAGCCACGGGCCCACCATACAGTATATAACAAGAATTATCCTTTTAAATCAAATGGTGGGTTGTCTTCCGACAGAAATCTTTCACTCATACCTAAGCGCCTCGGCAGGCTCAAGGCTCGCAGCCCTTAATGCAGGCAAAACGCCTGAAACAATCCCTACAATAAATGCAAATGATATGCTAAAGAGTATCAATTCAGTATCAAACACTATCTTTAACAATGAATATCCCGCGTAATTTGCAGCCACGCCCATAAGATATGAGAGAGTAAATCCTGAAAAAGCACCTATCAGACCGCCGACCAACCCGATAAAACCGGCTTCTATGAGAAACATTATAACAATGTCCTGCTTCCTTGCCCCTATTGATTTTATAATGCCTATTTCTCTCGTGCGCTCAAGGACGGATGTATACATTGCATTCATTATCCCAATACCGCCCACAAGAAGCGATATGGCCGCGATTCCTGCAAGAACAAGGCGCACTACGCCAAGAATTGCTCCAAGCTGATCTAAAATCTGCTCAGGCGTAAAAACATCGAAATTTTCGTTACCGCGCGACCTTTTCAACGCACGTATTATGTCTTCAGCCACATCTTCGGATACGGCGCCCTCATCAAGGCGCACGAGAATCACGTTCACCTCATCCGGCTTGTCAAAGAGATCCCTTGCAGAATCAATTGGCATATAAATATTGTTGTCAAATTCACTGGTTCCTGTCTCCCCAAAAACACCTACGACCTCGAAAGCCTCGCCTTTTATCCTTAGTTTTGTGCGGACGGAAAGTTCCTTGTCAAAAGCCTCTTTTGACACTTTAAATCCTATATTCACTCCTTTCTTGTCGCTCCCTGTAAAAGGTCTGCCGCTGTAAAAAGAAACATCAAAGTCACTGAACCGCTCTTCTGCATTATCTGTAGGATATGCAATAATCGGCACAAATGCTTTTCCTCCGGAATATTCTACCTGCTCATTCAAAAAAAGCATGGGGGTAATATACTTTATCCCATGTATCCCATCAATAACTTCTGCATCTTTTGTTGTAAGGCCTGTGACACCCACAGGAGGCCCGCGAAGGGAACCTGGTACAACTCGTATGCTGTCAGCGCCAAGCTTTCCGAACTGCTCTTCCACAGCATTTTGCAGGCCTGTGCCAAGAGAAATAAGTGCGACAATTGCGGCAATGCCTATTACAATCCCTATTATTGTGAGATATGCGCGCTTCTTTCTGTGCCTCATGTTCCTATATGCCATGTCAAAATAGTCGTATATCATGTATTTCCGCCTTTAATTATACAAATCCAATTACAGTAAGATGTGAGCGCTTCTTTCTGTGCCTCATGTTCCTGTACGCCCCCGTAGTCAAAATAATCGTATATCATGTATTCTGCCTTCAATTACGCGTATTGCCGAAGTGCATCTGTAGGCTGCATTTTTGAGGCTTCTTTTGCAGGAAAAGCCCCGCTGATGGCTCCAGTCAGTGCTGCAAAACCTATTCCAAACAGCACAAGATTTGGGGTTATGACGATGCTCAATATATTGTAGCCTGCGGCCTTTGCAGCTACGTCAACGCCGATTGCAATCATGGAGCCCAGTAATGTGCCTACCATCCCTCCTATTGCACCGACAAGGCCGGCCTCAAGTATGAAAAAGAACATTATGTCCTTGTTTCTTGCCCCAACGGCTTTCATGAGGCCGATCTCCTTTGTCCTCTCAAGCACAGAAGTATACATGGAATTCATAATTCCTATTCCGCCGACAACAAGCGAGATTGCTGCGATTCCAACCAAAACAATCTGTACAACTCCAAGCAGTGATGATATCTGTTCTATTAGCTGAACCGAAGTCATTACATCAAAATTCTCGTCACCACGCTCTCTTTCAAGCGCGCGCTTGACGCGCGCCACAAGCATGTCCGGATCCTGACCTGCTTTTGGCCGAAGCAGTATCATATTGAGCTCATTTGTCTTGTTGAATACATCGCGCATAGTGCTTAACGGAATGTATGCAGACTCGTCATCAGGCGGGTTTCCTATTGGCTCCATAATGCCAATAACCACAAAGGATACACCATTTATTTCAATGCGGTTTTGCACAGAAATTTTCTTTGAGAACATGTTGTCTGCAATCCGCGAACCAATCACTATTGAATTAGAGTCACCGCTTTTCAGCATGCGGCCTGCCTGAACATCCAGCCCGCCCTGCGAAAGATATTCTTCAATGTCTTCGGGCTCCATGCCCAGAATCTGTATATTTCTTGTCTCCCGCCGATACTCTACAGCCCCGAAACTCATAAGCATGGGCATTACTTCTTCAAAAAGCCCAAGCCGCTCCATTGCAGATGCATCATCTTTTGTCAGGGTTGCGGCCTGTCCCATATCTGTAATTGTAACGCTTTTTGGCATCACATATATATCGTCTTTTGAAAACTGAGCCATTTGCTCGTTTATTGAGTTTTCAAGACCTCCTGAAATTGCAATAAGAGAAACAATTGCCATTATGCCAATCATGATTCCGAGCAGTGTGAGGCCGAAGCGAAGCTTTCGGTGGCTTATGTTTCTCATTGCGTGTTCAAATGCATCAATAAGAATATGTAAAACCCCCTAAAGCATGCGCCCTGATGGCTGTTTGCAAAAGGCTCATCTCCTACGCCTTTCTTTTCTTTCTTCGGCGATACAAATAGTATCCTACTACAATGACAACGACCGCGGCAATTATTGTGTTGCTGCTGCCCCCATTTGATCCCAAACCAAATTCAGCCAACTCAGACTCTGTATAAAGCGGCACAGAAAGTGTGCGTGTCTCCTGAACTTCGTTGTTGAATGCATCACGATACTCCAGCATTATTTTGAAATTCTGCTGACCTGAGGCGGACGGGTGAGATGTGTATATTGTGAACTCGGCAGTTTCAAAGTCATCGGGGTCAAGATTGCCAAGATATTCTTTTGCTCTGCCTATGATGGAATAACTATTGTCCGGCAGAATATGTACTGTAAGAAATTTGACATTTGAAGGTCCTGTGTTTGATATGCTGAAGATCAGGTCTTGCGCCTTATTCGAAATTATCGGGTCTTTTGTCTCTATGTTCAAATCAAGTGACGGAGGTGTGTCAACAACAATGCCTATTATGCCTGACTTTGTGTAATTGTTCCCTGCTGTGTCTGAATAGGTTATTGTAATCGGGATCTGATACACGCCTGACTCTGTTGAGGGGTCTGAAATTATGTCATAAAAAAATGTGGATGTGCCTCCTGCTGCGATTGCAGAAATTCTCTTTTCAGATGCCGAATCAATCGGAGTAAATGCAGTCCCTAAAAAATCAAGTTTCACTACAACATTCTGGAAAAGTGTTTCCGCGAGATTCTCAAGGCCGATAAAAATCTTTGCATTACTTCCTGCTGAAATAATTTTTGGCTCGGTGCTTGTTGAGGTTATGGAAAGAAGCGCGTCTTTTGCCCGAACCTCGATTTCAAGAGTCTTTTCTATCTTGACTGTGCCTGTGCCATAAAGTAGAGTGAGTTCTGCAGTCCCTGTTGGTGCATTCGCATCGACAAGAAACCGGAATTTTTTTACGATTATACCTCCTGCCGGAATTGTCCCAACCACTACACTGCTGCTTTCCCCGGAATCAATAGAAAACGGAAAGTTCTGCGAAAACTCGATGAAAAAATCATCTGCATCGCGCAACCCTGTATTCTGGATTTGCAACCAGATATCGACATACCTTGCAGGCTCTGCAGGGTATGGTTCATACTTTGCAACAGACACTTCAACTGCAGAACCTGTGAATGTTTCTGAATATGCAGTCCCTGAAAAAACCAGTACCATGTACATTGCAGCCAAAACCAAAAAACTTTTTTTGATGCTCATTTTTTTCCGCCTCCATTAATCACTTCTTTTAGCACTTGCCCGTCCTTGATGTGAATTGTCCGCTCTGCAAAGCGCGCAACCGCTGAATCGTGAGTAACAACAATAATTGTCTTGCCTTTTTTGTGCAAGTTCTGCAATATATCTATAACTTCAGCCCCTGTTTTTGAATCAAGATTTCCTGTCGGTTCATCAGCAAGCATAACTTCGGGATCGTTTGCAAGTGCGCGGGCAATTGCTACGCGCTGCTGCTCGCCCCCGGACAACTCACCCGGAAGGTGTTCCGCCCT
This sequence comes from Candidatus Nanohalarchaeota archaeon, assembly GCA_017610545.1. Lineage (GTDB taxonomy): Archaea > EX4484-52 > EX4484-52 > EX4484-52 > B79-G9 > JAFCBV01. Next base: position 11,470 of record JAFCBV010000005.1, read on the forward strand.
CTCAGCCAAACCGACATTGCTGAGCAGCTTTTTTGCGCGAGTCCTGCGCTCGTCCTTTGGAACTCCCTGAAACACCATCGGAAGAGCAACATTCTCCCATGCATTAAGTGTTGACAAAAGATTGAATTTCTGGAAAACAAAGCCGATTTTTTTGCCACGAATCTGCGCCAACTTTGATTCAGACATATGCGCAATGTTTTGCCCGTCAAGATATATGCTGCCTTTTGTTGGCAGGTCGAGGCAGCCAACAAGGTTCATCATAGTGCTTTTCCCGGAACCTGAAGGCCCCATTATTGAGACAAACTCACCGGAATGTATTTTTAGGTTTACGCCTCTTAGCGCAGGAACCTCTACTGTGCCCATCTGGTATGTTTTTCCGGCATCATCCAACTCTATTATGGGTTTTGTCTTTTGCATAATATCACGTTATTTAAGACAGCCATTACGTTTTTGCCCGCTGTCACCGGCATTCTCTGTGGCATCAAGCATCCGGATGAGAGAACCAATTATTTTCTCAAAAACAAGAACCTGCTTGCCGTATCCTTTGATAATTTGCAGTTCCTCTTTTGATGCCTTTGATTTTTCAGTTTTGTACTTTTCAATTATATTCGGAAGTTCTCTTTTTGTTTTGGTAATCACTAATTCATGCTTTCGCTGCATAAGCTGCATTGTAATCTTAATCAGGTCTTTTTCCATGTAAAAATAAACTTTTCTTGACCCCGGTTTTTTCAGGCGCTTTACAAGCCCTGTGCGCACAACCAACTTCATCGCAGTGCTCACCGCAGAAAGGCTGTACCCGGTCATTTTTGCAAGGTTTTCAAGAGCGACCTCTTCAGGCTCTATAAACAGGGTTCCGACAATCTTCGAGGTCAACTCGTCAAAGCCATCGACCTGACAGTTCTTTGAAATAAGGTCTATGAATTCATCTCTCGGCGATGTTGTCATAATCATACCTAATTTGTAATTTTCTGAACTTTCAGTAATTTATGAAAGTTATTGTTCTGGAATGTATTTATACTTTAGGCACATCAACGCCTGTTTTCTGCTGTTTTAAGATTGTTAAAACTACGCTACGAATACTTGTTATGAGCCCGGAACCTATGTCTTCGCAAAAAGTGATGCGATATTACCTTCGCCCTGAAATACTTGAAAAGCTTTTTTCATTATCTGCCGGGCGCGAAGTAGTGCCTGTTTATGCCGCAAGAGGATTTGGCTCAAGGCCGTCAATTGTGCAGTTCCCGGGAGACCTTGAGCACATGATAAGGCGCGGTGCCACAAGCTTTCACTGCTCAATTGAGCACTGGAAAAATCCTCTTGTCCTCGCCAACCAACTCAAAAAACAGGAGATGAATGCGCTTCGCTCTGGCTGGGACCTTGTGTTTGATATTGATTCAAAAAAAGACCTTTATGTGGGACAAATCACCGCAGATCTTGTTGTCCGCGCGCTCAATGAGCACGGCATAAGTACAGTATCTGTCAAGTTTTCCGGCAGGCGCGGCTTTCATATTGGGGTGCGCATGGAATGTATGCCAAAGAATATCAACAATATAACTATTGCAGCGTCATATCCTGATGTTCTGCAGAAAGTTGCCCATTACATAAAGCAATACATGCGGAAGCCGCTGCTTGAAGAAATTGTGCGCTACGATAAAAACCTTGAAACCGAGCTTAAAGGAGATCCGTATGAGGCTGTAGAACTTGAAGAGAACTGGTCAAACAGGCACTTATTCAGGATGCCTTATTCTTTCAATGAAAAGACCTGGCTTGTCAGCGTTCCTGTTGACCCTGAAAAAATACGTGACTTCAAAGCAGAGTTTGCGCAGCCTGAAAGGGTTTCCGGAAAACTTGGTTTTCTTGAAACCTTTGAAGAAGATTCTGCAGAAACACTGGTTGCAAATGCTCTTGAATACAGAGATGAAAAACCAGCTGAAAAAAAGAAAGGACATGAAAAAGTTGCAGCGCACCTTCTTGACGGGCACGGTGTTGTTCAGATAGTGAAGAAAAAAGCAACAAACTCGGAAATGCATCGGTCTTATTCACGCCTTACCGCAGAAGAGCTTGAAAACGAGATGGCCTCTTTCAAAAAGACTGATTTTTCGTCTACGCGCATCGGTAAAAGAGTGCCTGAAGAGTTTTTCCCGCCGTGTATAAAAAAGGGTATGGCGGGTCTTGAGGATGGCAGAAAACGATTCATGTTCATATTGATAAACTTCCTTAAAAGCTCCGGATGGGTGATGAATGAAATAGATGAGAAAATTACAGAGTTTAATAAAAACAATCCTGAACCTGTTGACGAATCGTATGTTCGCGGGCAAGTATCTTATGCATCTAAAAGGGCAGAGAGCTTTCCGCCGCCTAATTGCGCAGCTGCGGGGTATTATAATGATTTGAAGATATGCGAACCGGATAATATTTGCGCAAAGATAAAGAATCCACTGGGATATGCGTTTTTTATGGGCATGAAGCCAAAAAAGAAGAAAAAGGCTTCGCGAAAACCTATAAAACGTTCAGCGCAAAAGAAGAAACCTTCGGGGCCTTAGGGTAGCTTGGTCATCCCTCCAGCTCGGGGAGCTGGGAACCTGAGTTCAAAATTTTGCTGGCTTGAAAAGCATATTGAGCCACAAATGAAAATCTCAGAGGCCCCATCTTATAAAAACAGATTGAATCAAGAGTTGGCGAGTGAAAGAAAGGGTTAGCCCCAAAAACAAAGAAATATGTGCTGTTTTTGAGGTCCTCGAAAATTCAACAAGTTTCATTGACTCGAATTTTCGGGCTTTTTAATGGCTCGTCTCCAAAACATTGTGAGCTTGTTGTTTTGGGAGTCGCACATTAAAAACGGGCCGGTAGATCAGCTGGTAGATCGCTGCGTTCGCAACGCAGAGGCCTCGGGTTCGAATGTGGTTGAGTTGAATAGTGACTTTTCCAACGAGATTCCCGACCGGTCCATTTTTGGTGAGTGAGTCTGAAATTGGTATGCTCGCCTCAATTTCGAGGCGAACCACCAAAACAATCTCACTATCGTTCGAATGTCCTAAAAAATCAAAGATTTTTTGGACCCTAAAACAGCTTTGCTGTTTTATGGTCTTCAAACTTCGTTTGAAGAAGCTTGAAAAGCCTAACTAAAAGTATTTGTGGATTTTCATGATTTCGCGCCTGAAACAATTTGTGTTGCGCGACACAGAAACCAAGAAACTGATTGAAATAAGAGCGAATTGTTGATAGAATGTATTCGTGCCTCCTCGGGAGGCACTTTTTCTTTCCGTCAACGGTTTTCATGGAACATCAAACCAACTGAAGTCCCATGAAAGAATGGGTTGCGCTG
>JAFCBV010000054.1 GCA_017610545.1 Candidatus Nanohalarchaeota archaeon
TCCAAATTTTATAAAAGCTCGAGAAATGTTTTTAGAAAAGAAAAAGAAGTATTATGAATAAAAGGAATTTAACCTTTTATTTTCAAAACTCTCTTTTTTTAGTCCCGACTTCTGTGTATTTTTCAGAACAGTCCCTGCAAAGCCAGCGCCCTGCAACTTCAACAAGGTCCTCGTACATATTGTCGCACTCTTCACAGCGCCCGTCCGCGCCCGGATGCTCTACAATCTGTGGCGGATCATCAATCTCTCTTTTAGCGTGCAGAATGTCTGTCAGCCCAGGCAGAACCCTTAGAAGGTCAGTTGATGTCAGTATGCCGACCAGGCCTCCTTCGCTGTCAATAACAGGTAGCCTTGTAACGCCGTTTGCATACATTATTTTGGCAACAGAAGATAAAGAGTCTTCAAAGGATGCGGTTATTATGTTGGGGCTCATCACATCCATTACTTTAACCTCACGTGCAGATTTATTCTCGGCAACGACTTTTGTAATGATATCTTTATCTGTTATCATGCCCTCTGCTTTTTTTGTTTTATTGTCAACCACAACAAGACCGCTGATGTTGTGCTTTCTGAGAAGGAGCGATGCTTCCTGCACAGTGCTGTCTTTGTCGATTATTTGTACGGGCTGTGTCATGACTTCCTGTATGTCTGTTTCGCCATCCTCGAAATCCATATGCAATTTTATGAAGTAAACTATAAAACTTTTAGCCCACATTGGCACCTATGCAGACAGTTGGTCAAATACTTGGTGGAGAGTTCTCGAAAATAATCGTCAGACAGAAAAGCGGCAGAAATATTGAGCTTGGCGAGCTTCTTGCAGCAGACACCAAAACAGGCACAATAATATTTCAGGTGTATGATCTTGAATACGGCTCGCAGATATCGCGCGAGGCGCGCGAGATGATGTCAGGGCTTGAGCTTGAAGGATTTTCTGAAAAAACAGAAGTGATAGAAGGCGAAATAAGAAACTACGTGATTGCGCATCTTGAAGCAATGCTCCATATTGTTGAGAAAAACAAGGCAAAAACACCCAAATGCCTTGCAGATTTTTTCAGCTGCGTGCGCGAGGTCTCGGAAAATGATTTTTCTTTTCTCTCAAAGCCGGAGGACACAATGACTCTTGGAATGATACGCTCCGGCTCAAAAGCCCTGCCTATTGAGATACTGCTTTCAGGAAAAGATGTGCTTCGCCACCATATTTTGATTCCGGCAACAACAGGCAGGGGCAAAAGCAACCTTGTGAAATATGTTGCATGGAACCTAATTGAAAAGGATTGGTGCGCACTCCTTGTTCTTGACCCGCATGATGAATATTACGGCCGAAGCGGAGCCGGGCTTAAGGACCATCCGCGTGCAAAAGAGAAAGTTGTGTACTATACTGCTGATGCTCCGCCCGCCGGGGCAAGAACGCTTAAGATAAACATAAAATGCGTCAAACCGCGACATTTTGGAGGTGCACTCAACCTCTCAGAACCGCAGAATCAATTAATCTATGCGTTTTATAATCATTATGGTTCTGATTGGATTGAAAACATCCTTCAAAGAAATGAAGAAATTACAAATGAAACTTTTGACAAAAGGACCCTGGGTGTTGTGTTTCGCCAAATGCAAAGTGTTCTTAGCGCAAAAGTGAAAGACGGAAATGTAATGTACTCAGGTATTTTTGACAATGTATCCGGCAAGACAACTGTAAGCGACATTGTTTCACTTCTTGAATCGTCAAAAACAGTTATTGTTGATACATCAACGCTTTCAGGAAGCGCAGAGATTCTTGTTGGCTCAATAATATCAAGCGAGATTTTTGAACGGTATAAGCGCCTTCGCCAGCAAGGCAAGCTTGGCGGAAAGCCTGTTGTCTCGGTTGTGCTTGAGGAAGCGCCACGGGTGATAGGGCAGGAAGTGCTTCAGAGAGGGCCGAACATATTCTCAACAATCGCGCGCGAGGGGCGAAAGTTCAACATCGGCCTGCTTGCAATAACCCAGCTTCCATCCCTCATTCCAAAGCAGATACTTGCCAATATGAATACAAAAATAATTCTGGGGCTTGAGCTTGCATCAGAAAGGCGGGCTATTATTGAGAGTGCGTCGCAGGACCTGTCAAAAAGCGAGAAGACAATCGCCAGCCTTGACATGGGAGAAGCAATAATAACATCTAACTTCACGAAGTTCGCAGTGCCCATTAAACTGCCGTATTTTGAAGAAATTGTGAACCGCGAAAAGAAAAAAGATGTGCCAAAACAGAGTTTCAGAGGGCTTGTTTCTTAGATCAATGACATATTCATCGGGTTTGTCGCGTTGTTGGCGTCATCAATTGCGCTGATTGCCTTGATTTTCCTGCAAAACTCATGACCTGGTATTGCATCGCATATTGCTTCTTCAACAGAGCCGGGAGTTATGTTTTCGATTTCTTCTTCGCCTGCGTATGTTTCTGCAGCAAGCTTCATAGTTGTTCCTGTAGATATTTCAACGAGAAATACGTAGGGGGCATATTTATTGACAACATCCTCAACTGCCTTGACATCTTTCTGGCAAAAGAAACCGCAGTCTGCCGGAACAGAAAGCCTTAAAAGCGGAAAACCATTTGAAAGTATCCCATACACCTGCGCATCTGTAAGTTGCTGGCGGATGATATTATCATCAGGCATCTTTGATGCCTGCCTTCCAGCGCCATACTCTATTGCAATTCCAACCATAGAGCCAATAAAGAGCAAAAGCATTGCAGTCCCTGCAATCTGATTGTTTGAAATTCTTCTTTTCATTATATTCACCGCATCTTAAGCAAATTGTCGACTAATTTTAAATACGCATTTATATCTTCGTCTTTCAGCCCCGTCCCATTAAGGATTTTTGTGGGCGCATTCGTAAAATCAATTATATCATATATTTTTTCGTCAATAAGCTTCTGACGCGCCCATTTTGGTATTGAAATCATGGAAAGCGGATACGCCTTGTGCTCCTCAATTAAGTCATTTAGCCCAGAACCATGTGGAAAATTCCAGCCAGTCATCTTTATGCCCTTACAACGAGCATATGTTATTGCGTGCTCGGAATATTTCGTATTTGTTATAACCCAAGCCAATGTCGCCGGAACAGAGCCCATATCATTATTTTTATCCGCATTTTGTACGTCGTCAAGGCGCGACCACTGGCGCATTGGCACACCAAGGCCTGTGTATGTGTGGCTGCGGAAGTGGTGCTTGCATTCAACCAAAGCAAGCTCTTTATCCTTTCTTGTAACAACATCAATTTCATGTTCACTGCAGCGTCCTTGTATCTTCGGCTCCGGGCTGTGGCGGGCATCGTAGCCACACCGTGAGAGAAGGCGCGTTATATAGTATTCAAACTCAAAGCAGTCTGAATCCATGTTCGATACAGCCTCTTTGAGATTGTATCTTGCAGCCAAAGGTTCTTCTTCATTTGCAAGAAGATTGTGCACCATCTTAAAGAGTTTGCCTGTTGGTATGCCGTCATAAATCTTTTTGGAAACTTCATCAACTATTTTTTCAGCGGTTTCTGCAGAGACGCCTGCGCGAAGACAGCTTCTCTTAACCTTTTCAGGGTCGTACTTGTCTACTTCGCCGTTCATTTTTATGACGTTTACCATAGGATAATATTGGTGATGGGAGTATTATAACCTAAGTTTGACAGTTTGAACTCTATTTCGTCCTAAAAACCTATTTGACAGAAGCCTGTTTTGAGCAATTTTTACTCATATCATCAAGTAATTCCTGGATTTTTCACCAAAATTAGCTCATTTATGGGATCAAAATTCGAATAGATCCATCTTTTTTTCAGAGTTTCTGTGATTTCTACCGTAACTGTCAAATTCATCAGGCTAATTTTGATGAATTTTGGAGTAACATGCTTTAGTTCTTCATGATCATATCGCAACAGCGATATGATAAGCTGTGCCAAAAAGCCAATAATCAACGCTCCATAAATGCTATTTTTCGACCACACACGAAGCGGTTTTATTTCTATCTCATTTTTCAGTGAGTTAAAAAGTTTCTCAATAGAATCTTTTTGGCGATAGATTGCCAGTGCATCTTTAAGTGTCAAATTCTCGCTTGAAGTCAGGCAGAAAAAACCTTCCCGTCCATTAATTGCTGCCTTTTTAACTAGTTCAAATGCATCCTTTTCATTCATTTCAGACAATTTTGTCTGATACGAATACATCACATCAACCAATGCATTATTGATGCGGAATTTTTTTGGCAGTTTTTTGTTTTTTTCAATAGAATGCTGTATCAATTTTGCATCCTGCAGCAACATTTCTGCTTTTCGCATTTTGCTTTCCAGTTGCTTGGCTTTAAGTGTTTCAGAAAAATAGAAATAATCCGTCCTGCTTGGAAACGCATATTTGATGCCATAAACACATTGTTCTGAACAGAGGAGTTCTGCGTTTGTCCTATCAAAAGCTTTGATTCGTTTATCATCGCTTTTGTTAAGCTTTTTTGCAGTTAGATATTTCATCTTATCTGCGACAATTAAACCAAGATTCTCTTTACTGTTTGCACCTTTATCAAAAACTATCCTTGAGTCCGGCCTGAGCTTATCTTTTACTTGCCCGTATGTTTTCCTGAAATGATTCTGATCATTGATATTTCCTGGTTGGATTGTCAATCCAATCGGTATGTTGATGGGGTTGGCAAGTTCTGCCAACCCAATTGTAATCTGTTTTTTATCAGGGCGATGGTCGCGGCTGTAACCATACGCACCTAACGGTGCATTATTTCCATGAAGGACCAGGCTTGACCAATCAAGATTTATGTTCGTATGCTCAAAGCCATACAATGAAAACAATGTATTTCGAATCTCAAAAAGAATCTGTTCACGATTCTCACCGAGAATTTCCAAAACTCTGAAAAGAGTTCTTTGCTCAAAGCCATCCAGGCCAAATTCATCAAGAACCTCTTTGCGGTTGATCCAATCAGATGCCTTGGTCATGCTACGATTTTCAGTCAGGCGATAAGTGATTAAAGCTTTGATGAGTTGTGGCAGAGACCTGCCACGTTGCTTAAACTTGTCAAAAGAATCAAAAACAAGTTTTCTGCCATACTTCTGCACGCAAAGCACAGTGCCAATGGGAAAACTTATATTGTCTGTAGGACAAATATCATAAGTTCTTAGTTTGGTTTGTGTTGTCATAAATTCATACTTGACTAAGAACTATTTTCTCTTTAACTGTCAAAGTTGGGCTGCAAAATATCATCCCCGTATTTTGTAATCTTTGCAGGCCCAAGACCGCGTATGTCCTGTAGTTCAGCGGAAGTCTTTGGCATCACTTGTGCTATTTCCAGCAGGGTCTTGTTATGCAGTATGCAATATGCGGGAATGTCTATTTCTCTTGCAAGAGAACCCCTCCAGTTCTTGAGTCTTGTTACAAGATCGCCTGATATTATGGACGTATTGACGCTTATTTTTTCTTTGGCTTTTAGCGGCACGGTTTTCTTTTTTTTCTCTTCCATTATTTCAAGCATACCTTCTGTTATGAAATACGTTGGCTTCTTGCCATGATATGTCATATACAAACTATTTTTTGCCCTGCTCATTGCAACATAGAATAATCTTCGTTCTTCCTCTTCTTTGTCATATTCTTCAATCTTCACCATATCGACTACAGGATGCTCACTGCCTTTGCATGGAAAATTAGGGGCATTGCACCCGACCACAAAGACCATTTGCGCTTCCAGCCCCTTGATTGCGTGAATGGTTGCAAGCGTTACATCTTCTTTTTTGGATGTGATGCTTCTTTTCATTTCATCGCTTCTTACAACATGTTTTATCCCGGCTAGTTTCATTTTTTGCGATAATTCCTTCAATTGCCTGTTGACTCTTGCCAGCACAAATATTTTATTCCCGGGCAGGCCTGAGGTGATTATCTTTTGTATGACGTATTCAAATTCTGCGTTTTCTGAGCTGAATTTCAGGAGGTTTATGTCTTTTTCTCCCGCGCATGCGGACCGGAGGTCTGCCAAGCCCAGATTCCTGATTGAGTTGTTTATCAGGTTCACTATGTGTTTTGTTGACCGGTAATTTTTTGTCAGGGTGATTATGTCGCAGTCAGGGTATTTGTCCTCGAAGTTCAGTATGTATCTGATGTCTGAGCCACGCCACCCGTATATTGACTGCCTTGGGTCTCCCACGCAAAACAGGTTTGGGGGGTTTAGAAGATCAATAAGCTTTATCTGTGTTGAATTGACATCCTGGTATTCGTCTATGAGTATGTGTTCAAATTCGGGTATTAGTTCTATGTGGGTTTCAAACAGCTTTATTGCATCAACCAACTGGTCTGCGAAATCGCGCAGTCCGTATTTTTTCATATATGCTTCTATATAATTGCAGACTGCAAATACAAGCTCTGCGCTTTTTTTATTGTCTTTGCTAATGTTTTCAAAAGACAAGGTCCTCAAAGACTTGTTCTTGAACTTGTAGTAATCCCTGATGAAGAAGCAGTCATTCATGAATATGTTCTGAAGCTGATCTGTGGTTTTTCCTTGTTTCTGGATCTGGCTAAAATATGTGCCTGCTGCCTGCTCGGGGGTGGTGTTCAGGTTTGAAAGCGCTCTTGTGACTATTACAATCTTGTCCCGGTAATTAATGACACGGACGGGTTTGTTGTAAATCAGGTTATTGTGCTGTCTTAGAATCTTTTCGCAAAAGGAGTTGAATGTTTCGATATTGACTTCAGTTAAATGCTCCATGCGCCGCATCATTTCAGCTCTTGCTTTCCTGGTGAATGTTATTGCCAGTATTTTTTTTGGATTTGAGGCGCGATGCTTTACCAGAAATTCTATTCTTTTTGCAAGCACGGTTGTTTTTCCGGAACCTGCTCCTGCGAGGCACAGTATGTGTTTATTGTCGCTTATGATTGTTTTTTTCTGCTCATCATTGTAATAGTCAAGAAACTCACTGAATTTTTCAAATAATTCACTGTCTTTTTCGGTTATTTGTGTTTGGGTTTCCTTAAAATTAAAGGACAGCTTTTTTTTATGGAGGGTGGGATGGTATATTTCGTTTATTCCTTTTTCAGTCAATTCCAGTACTTTCCAGAATTTCTTGCCGTTGACGGACGTTATTTTGATCAGGTTATTCAAGATAAGATTGTCTATTATTGCATTTAACTCTTCCTCGTCGTAGGCAAGGATTCCGAAAGTTTCTTTTGATGACAGGAAGTTCCGTTCTATGGATTTGTTGCTTTTT
>JAFCBV010000055.1 GCA_017610545.1 Candidatus Nanohalarchaeota archaeon
GCCTGCATTCTTTGCTGCCTCAAGCTTGGAGAGCGCACTCTTTCTGTCAGGCATAAAACAAATTCTATTCAAAAGCTTATATTCTATGCATGTTGCGTACATATAATCCACAGTTTCGACAGGCGGATGCAATTTATATAAATCGATTTGCAGTATCTGTTTGTGGTGCGTATTGATGAATAAAACAATGTTTTTTATGGCGACAATAGGCATTTTATTCGTTTCTGGATGTTCTTCAGAGAATAACATATCTGCGGATTTTGAAATACAGGATTCGACTCAAGAATCTGTTGGATTCGTTGATTGTGGCATTAGTACGAGCCTTAATTCCGATGCACATATCAGCGAGATAAACTTCGAATTAGACGATGCTTTAGTGTGTCTGGGTAAATCCCTATTAGATGGATGTAAACCTGCAAAAGCCATATTACATACATCCAATGGAGGGCAAATAACATATGAAATTAAAAATCTTGAAGATCGGGGGTGTATAATAAAATCAGAATATGGAGATATCGAACAAATCCCTGAAGAATCACAGAAAAAATACGCTAATAAATTTTTTGAATGCCCTGTAGAGAGTGAATTTACAAGATCTCTGGGAACAAGCGGCCCAAATAAAGTTCCTGGTTATTTTGCATTCAGAATCTATTTTGCGAAAGCGATGGATGCTATGGGTCCTGAAACAAAATGCACTGGTTCACTTGTTGGAATGCAATAAAGAAATATTCTTTTTGCTTTCTTGTTTACATCTCATCTACAATCGTTGAAACTCAGTCCTTCGGGTATGAATTACTGGGTTGAGTTTCAGAAATTATTCAAGTGTTCTTTGCAACAGAGGAGAACCTGCAAAAAGCCAACACAACATATAAAATGATTAAAGCCCCACCAGCAATGCATGGTCCTAATCCGTACCAAAACCACTGAAGAAGCATGGCGCGAGGCCGTGCGCGCAATATGGGGTAGTGGCAAAACCCTTGTTACAGAGGATATGGACAAGACAAAAGAGATTTTCGGGCTTCTTATAAAAATCACTTCTCCGACAAGGTCGAACGACAAAATACCTGAACACTTTCAGCTCAAGGGCAATGCTTTTCGCCAATACATTGAGCAAGTCATGACCCATGAAAACAAGTGGGGCTTTGAATACACATACGGCGAGCGCATATGGAACTGGAACAACAAAGTAAACCAGATCGAGGGTGCGATTGAGCGGCTTTCAAAGAACCCGTCGTCCAGAAGGGCTGTATGTGACGTGGGCTTTCCTGAAGCAGACGCAAAGCTAAAGGATCCTCCGTGCATGCGCCTGATAGACTTTAAGATACGCGAAGAAAAAGCTGTTACACCCATGCTCCCATCTGCAAAGAAGCTGAACATAACCGTTATCTTTCGCTCGCACGATGTATTCGGCGCGTCATACGCCAACTGGGTGGCTCTTGGAAACCTGCAAAAATATGCATCTGACAAAATATCGAAGAATCTCGGCGAAAACATAATGCCAGGGGAACTGCACAGCTACTCGATTTCTGCGCACATATATGAACGGGATTTTGAGGCTGTAAAAAACATGGTCGGAAGCTTGGATGAGTTCGTACAAAAATAGCCTGCACAAGTTCACTCCATAAGAACTGCTTTCATAAAGTTCATCATACTTAAGAGCACAACACAGCCCGTAACAATAGCAAAAAGTACGGTGTTTTCTGCTTGCGGACAGACTCTGCTAAGTTCGCCAAGAAAATTTATCAAAAGCATACCTGATGGTATCAGAACAAGTATCGCAACAAGCATATTAAAGCTCAGCAAACCGCTTCCTTTTTTAGGCATAGGGTTTATTGCGCAAAGCCCCGATATATAGTTTGTGTTGCCACCGGCATGGAGATGAATACACCCTTTAAACAGCCCGTGCAATCTTCTCAAGCGCGTCGCACATGACATCAACTTCTTCAGTTGTGTTATACGCGTGGTAAGATGCCCGAACATTGCCGTCTACACCGAGAAACTTCATAAGAGGATATGCGCAGTGGTGTCCGCTTCTTGTTGCGACATTCGCAGTCTCATCAAGCAGGAGCGCGACGTCGTGCGCATCCATGCCTTTGATATTAAATGTGACGAGCCCAACCTTCTTTTCAGGAATGCGCGGGCCATAGTATTCAAGAGAGAGAATTTCACCGAATCTTTTGAATGTGTGGCTCATCATTTCAATATCATGTTTTCTTATGTTGTCAACCCCTATTTTTGAAATATATTCAAGCGCCACCCCAAGTCCGATAACCCCTGCGATGTTTGGAGTTCCTGCTTCAAAGCGGTCAGGGCTGTGGGCAAGAGTGTAATCATGGCATGATGCATCAGAGACAGTTCCCCCGCCAAGATATGCAGGCATAATAACCTCTTTTTTGACAAGGTCTTCTGATGCATAAAGTATTCCGGTCCCTGTCGGGCCAAATGCCTTATGCCCGGCAACAGCCGCAAAATCAGCACCAATTTTTTTGAAATTAAGGGGGATATGCCCTGCTGCTGCTGCACAGTCCACCATGAACAGCGCGCCTGCGTCATGCGCTATTTTTCCGATTTCCTTTACCGGAGGCATACAGCCAAGAACATTTGACGCAGCAGTGATGCTTACAAGCTGTGTCTTGTTGTCTATTGTTTCCTGCCATTTTTCAAGGTCAAAGTTTCCCTCAAGGTCGCTTTCAACAATCTTATGCTCAAGATTGTTCTTCTTTGCAGCATACATCCAGGGAAGTAGGTTTGAGTGGTGCTCAATACATGAGGACACTATATTGTTGCCAGTTTTCCAGTCAATCCCGTATGAAACAAGATTCAGCGCATGAGTTGTATTGAAAGCCATTATTATCTCGCTTTCTTTTGTGCCAAAGAACTTTGCCGCAATACGGTGCGCGCGCTCGTATTCCTGGGAGGCTCGAACCGATAGCTTGTGCGCGCCCCTGTGGATGTTTGCCCCGTACTCAGTATAATATTCAGTCATCTTGTCAAGGACGCACTGCGGTTTCAGGCTGGTCGCAGCATTATCAAAATAGATTACACCTGTTTTTTTCAAAAGCGGGAAGTCGGCGCGTATTTTTTCAATATTCATAGAATCAATTATAACGGTGTTATTAAATTTAATAAAGGTTTTGGTTTCTTCAAAGCATTCGGCAACAACATTAATACTTTTCCATGCAATATCCTCTATGCTTTATGATACAATCATTATCGGCGGAGGGGTTGCAGGGTACTCTGCTGCAATGTACGGCGGCAGGCTTGGCATGAAGTGCCTTGTCATTGTCAAAGAGGCCGGCGGCACAATCGCGCTGACAGACATTGTAGAAAATTACCCTGGTTTCAAGCGCATAGGCGGCATGGAGCTTGCACAAAAGATTGAAGAACACGCAAAAGAATACAACCCCGATATTGTCAATGCAGAGGCAACAGAGATTGAGATTAAAGAAAAAATGTTTGAAGTCACAGCAGGCAAAGAAAAATATGTTGGCAAAACAATTATTTTTGCAACAGGAACGCGCGTACGTAAGCTTGATGTTCCCGGAGAGGCAGAGTACAGCGGCAAGGGCGTGTCGTACTGCGCGCTCTGCGACGGTGCGCTCTTTCGCGGCAAAGTGCTTGGTGTTGTCGGTGGCAGTGACTCTGCTGCAAAGGACGCGCTGGTGCTTGCAGAGTATGCGTCCAAGGTCTACATAATATATCGCAAAGAAAAGGTTCGCGCAGAGCCTGTAACATATAGGCGCGTGGAAGAAAACAGCAAGATAGAAATAATAAACAACACAAATGTCCTCAAAATCGAGGGTGACGGCAAAATAATAACCAATGTTGTGCTTGACCGCGACTACAATGACTCAAAAGAGCTTGCACTTGGCGGGCTTTTCATTGATGTCGGGCATGTGCCACTTTCGGACCTTGCAAAAAAGATTGGTGTGGCAACAAACAAAAAAGAAGAGATAATAATCAACAGAAACTCTGAGACGAATGTTCCGGGAGCCTTTGCATGCGGGGATGTTGCAGACACAAAGTTCAAGCAGGCAATAACAGGGGTTGCGGAAGCAGTTCTTGCGGTTTATTCGGCGTATGAGTATGTTGGCACGGCAGGCAGCGCGCTTGGGCAAAAGAAGTAATTTTCATAAAGCGCACAGAGCTTGAGGTGAACACATCATTCTTGGGTCGCTTGAAAAAGCCTCGGACAGCACCCATTGTTTCAGGTCCGAGGTCATGAAAATCCACAAATGCCATTGGGTAGGCTTTTCAAGCTTTTTAATGGCTCACACCAAAATTAAGGCGAGCATATCAATTTTGGGCTCGCTCATTAAAAACGCAGGGGTAGCCAAGCCTGGTTAACGGCGCCGGGTTTAGGGCCCGGTCCCGAAGGGGTTCACCGGTTCGAATCCGGTCCCCTGCACTATTTCTTTTCAATTGGTTAGTTCGGTATTATTTCTGAGAGAATCATGTTTTTTTCTTTAAATCGCCTGAGTGTTAATTCGAGATACTCTTTTTCTTTCTCAACACCAATATATTTTCGCCCATACATCCCCGCAACAAAGCCTGTTGTTCCGGAGCCATTGAATGGATCTAAAATAACATCACCCGCGTCCGTAGCGGATAAGATAATTCGTTTCAAAAGCTCAATCGGTTTTTGAGTCGGATGTTTTCCGGCGGTTTTTTCATTCATCGGCGTATGCGGAATTGTCCAAACGCTCCGCATTTGTTTTCCTGTTTTATTGATCATATCAGAATTCCATGAGCGCATTGTTTCGTAGTTGAACTTGTGCCTTGCGCTCTTTTCTTTCTTTGCCCAAATTAATGTTTCGTGACTATGTGTGAAGTAGCGACAGGATAAGTTTGGGCTTGCATTTGGCTTGAACCAGATTATTTCGTTCATTATGTGATACTTCAATGCCTGAAGCGCAAAGCCGACAGAGTATATGTTGTGCATCGTTCCGGTAATACAAATTGTTCCTGCTGGCTTTAACACGCGTTTGCATTCTTTAATCCACTTTGTAGTAAATGTAAAATCATTTAAGAGACCACGTGATTTATCCCACGCGCCTTTGTTTACGGAAACAATTTTTCCACCACGGCATGATATCCCGTTATTTGATAAGTTATATGGCGGATCTGCAAAAATTAAATCAACAGAGGCGTTCTCTAATTTTGGGAGTATATTTAGACAATCGCCATGAAAT
>JAFCBV010000056.1 GCA_017610545.1 Candidatus Nanohalarchaeota archaeon
GGCTTTTGGCAGGATTATAGCAAAAATTCTTTCGTTCCTTTCACCAAAGGAGCATGCATTGAAAGAGAAACAAAGCGAAAATCAGGAAGCAACTAGCGCGCAAAAGAAAAATACACTTGATGAAAACAGGGCAACTAAAAACAACAACATGCCGATTTCCGGCAAGCTGGAGTCACTGCGCGCGTATTTTAAGGGCAACCGCAGGCGATCTGCGGCGCTGTTTATGCTCATCATAACACTTCTTTTTTACAATTATGTGATTCCAGTATACGTTATCCTTATTTTTATCGCCGCAGCTACCGCATCAAAGCTCATTCAGGACTGGATTCCTTTTGTTGTCGGTTTTGACCTCGTCCTTTTTGTTACAGTATTGTCCGGAGCAGCGTACGACTGGAGGGCAGCACTCATTGTCGGGTCTGCGTCCTCAGTAATAGGTTCTGCAATAAGGCGCGTGAGTTCTCAGCAGATGGATACATTCATTTTTCCTGCAATAGGCTATGGCCTGATTGCAGCAGCCATACCCTATATTCCATACACAAGCATTTACGGTCTTGGCATGATCTGCACAGCCATGTATGTGGTCATAATGAATCTTGTTTTTGCATACTTTCGCCCCGATCTTTTCAATCATGCAACATTTACTGTTACTGCAATACTGTTTAATTACTGGCTTTTCAGTAATTTCGCAGAGCCAATCATGTATCTAATTACATGAGTTATTGGGCAAATCGTGCAAAGCAACGTTTTTAAGCGCGCTCGGACAATATGGCGTATGCGCAGGCAAACCATTCTTGGACTTGTTGCAATTGCAATTCTCATAAGCGGTTGTGCAGAACAGGAAACTCTGTCAATTGCTGCTGCTAACATAGGCATGCCATTTCAATTAGGTGTAAATCAGCAGGCATTTCTGGAAACCGAAAACCTGGGCATAAAGTTATTGAACATAGTAGATGATTCCAGATGCCCGAGTGACTTTCGATGTGTTGTATCCGGAGAGGTTATAGCAGAAATCATGATTTCAAAAGGGACAGAGACGCTCGGCGTTTACAATATATCTGACTGGAGACAAAGCCTTGGTCACACATCAAAAATAAATGTCGATAATTATGTTGTGGAGCTGGCAGGTGTTAGCCCATACCCTAAAGACGATTCAGGAATCCGGCTTTCAGATTATGTTCTGACATTTGTTGTTTCAAAAGCAGTCACACAAGTACCAATAACAAAATATGAAAAGGACATTTCTTTTAAGACAATACGAACAGGTATTTACAGCAGCCAGCATGAAAAGAAAGACCATGTGATAGATAACCTCATTGAATGGGAAACTTTTTGGTGGAGTATGGACACTACTCAATCACTTCCGGACATTAATTTTTCAGAGAACCTTGTGCTCGCAATATTTATGGGCGCGCGCTCGTCAGGCGGGTACAGTATCAGCGTAAATAAAATAATTGAGACAAATAGTGCGCTAGAAGTATTTCTAAAAGAAGTTTCTCCAGGGCAAAGGTGCGGCGTGACTATGGCACTCACACAGCCATACACTATTGCAGTGGTTGAAAAAACAGGCAAAGATGTTCAGTTTACGACAGAGCAGGAAGTTACTGAGTGCAGTTAAATTCATTGTACTTTTATTCCGTATTTCCCGTCGCCAAAATCAAACTCTTCAGTCGCATCATTTATTTTTCCAAAAGAAACAGTCTCAACCTTCATTGCGCACTGTACCGCGCTTGCAACCGGCTCAAGAACAGCCTTTAGTTTTTCTGAAACAATAACTTCTTTAAGCGGTGTGTTTGGAGAAAGCTGATTTTTTGTCTTGTAAATCCGAATAGCAGAAATCACAGCAACTGCTGCGTCACCGGACTCAAGCGCTTTTTTGTTTTCCCGCTCTTTATTCTCCACAGGCCATTCAGAATTATGGATGCTCTTTTTGCCCTCTTCTTTTGCAAAAAACAACTGGTATGTTTCCTCAGTTATGTGCGGCATAAGGGGTGCGAACATTTTCAGTATGCCAAGAAGACAATTATAAAGCGCGTATTTTGCAGAAGCAACTTCTTCATCAGAATAGTTGCCTGCATTGTAAAGGCGGTCCTTCACAATCTCAAGATAATTGTCGCAGAACACCACCCAGAAAAATTTCTCTGTCTTTGCGCGCGCATGCGAGTATTCGTATTTATCAAAATATTGTGTTGAGTCTTTTATTGTCTCATTTAGTTTGTGCAAAGCCCACGCATCAATTTCCTCAATCTTTTTTGGCTTCGTGCCATCGTAGCCTTCAAGATTTGAAATCACAAACTTTGACGCATTCCAGAGCTTTGTGACGGTCTTCTGCCCTGTATGAACATCCTTTTCCTTGTAGGGTAAATCATCACCAAGGCGCGAACCCGCCGCCCAGAAGCGAAGCGCGTCAGCAGAAAACCTTTCAATGACTTTTGCAGGCTCAACAACATTTCCCTTTGACTTGGACATTTTCTTGCCTTTCGGGTCAAGTGCCCAGCCGCTTATCATCGCATTTTTCCATGGCACTTCTTTTGTATGAAGAAGCCCCTTGACAACAGTGTTGAAAAGCCAGAATGTAATGATGTCGTGTGCCTGCGGGCGCAGAGTCATAGGATAGAGCTTTTTGCGCATAGTTTCATCATCAACAAGCTCTATTGCAAGCCGTGGAGTGAGTGAAGACGTTGCCCATGTGTCCAGAACATCGCGCTCAGGCAAAAAGTCATTTGAGCCGCACTTGCATGGCTTTTTTGGAGAATCAATTGTCGGGTCAACAGGCAGGTCTTTCTCGTTCGCAAGAATAACTTCTCCGCACTTTTTGCAGTACCATATCGGGAACGCAACTCCAAAATATCTTTGCCGCGATATTGACCAGTCCCACTGAAGGCCGTTTGCCCAGTTTTCATAGCGCGAGCGCATGTGTTCCGGCAGCCATCTTATTTTTTTCCCGGCAGAAAGAAGCTCGTTTTTCATGTCAAGTATCTTTATGAACCACTGCTTTGTGTTAAGGATTTCCATTTCTGTACCGCAGCGCTCGTGAACATTTACCGCATGTGTTATCTTTTTTGATGCCTTCAAAAGCCCGGCAGCTTCAAGGTCTTTGATAATTTCTTTTCGTGCTTCCTTCACTCTTGTGCCCGCGTACTTTCCGGCAAGCTCAGACATTTTCCCGTTCTTTGTTATCGCAACCTTAAGCGGCAGGTTGTGCGCCTTGAACCACTCTATGTCTGTCTGGTCCCCGAATGTACAGCACATTACAGCCCCCGTCCCTTTCTCGGGGTCAGCGCGCTCATCAGCAAGTACAGGAACTTTCTGCTTGAAAATAGGAACTTCTGCTTCTTTTCCGACAATATCTTTGTAGCGCTTGTCATCAGGGTTAACAAAGACCGCCACGCACGCAGGAAGCATTTCCGGGCGCGTTGTCGCAATCAGTATCTCTTTTCCGTCAACTTTGAAAACAATGTCATTGAACGAGCTTTCAATCTCCTTGTCTTCAAGCTCAACCTGTGCAACCGCTGTCTCGCAGGAAGGGCACCACATGAAAGGCATCTCTTTTCGATACACTCGTTCTATCTTATATAGGTCAATGAAAGATTTCTGCGAAATTCTCTGGCAGTGCGGGTTTATTGTAGAATAATAAAGATTGAAGTCACATGAAATCCCGATGTTCTTCCACCCGGAAACAAATTTCGGGCGCAATTCATCAAGAGTTGACAGAACCAATTTGACATATTCCGTTCTCTGCATCCTTGAGGACTTTACTTTCTTCAGCTTTTCAACCATCTTGTCTGTCGGCAGACCGTTATCATCAGTCCCAAATGGGTAAAATACATTGTGACCCTGCATGCGCCTGAATCTTGCGATAAAGTCCATCTGCGAGTATGAGAACACATGCCCGATATGCATCGCACCGGACATTGTAGGCGGAGGCGTATCTATGCTAAAAAGCGGTTTTTCGCTTTTCGCGTCAAAACTGTAAGTCCCTTCTTTTTCCCAAAGCGCCTGCCATTTTGGTTCAGATTCCTTTGAGTCGTATTTCTTTGAAAGATCCATATTAATCAACAAATATGCATGGAAATGTATGTTTATTAAAGTTTGGTGCCGTCAGCACCTAAATCCAGTTAAAAGCGCATTTAACAGGCAACCGGCATTCTTAAATTTCAAAGCGCAAATAAAGCCATGCCCGAAAAAGAGCGCGCAGAAAAAATTCTGTTTCTCCTGAAGAAAAAATATCCTGAAGCAAAAACAGCACTGGACTATGCAAATCCTATTGAGCTTCTTGTCTCAACAATCCTTTCTGCACAGTGTACGGATGTGCGCGTTAATATTGTTACAAAGGAGCTATTCAAAAAGTACAAAAGCGCGGATGATTATGCAAGTGCAGACCCAAAAGTGTTCGAACAGCAGATACACTCAACAGGATTTTTCAGAAACAAGTCAAAAAACATAATTGCATCAGCAAAAATAATTTCTGAAAAGTTTGGCGGAAAAGTTCCTGACACAATGGAAGAACTTGTGGCTTTGCCGGGTGTTGCAAGAAAGACAGCGAACATAGTTTTGTCCGGAGCATACAAAAAGCTTGAAGGCATTGCAGTTGATACCCATGTGAAGCGCGTATCATTTCGCCTCGGCCTGACAAAAAACAAAGACCCCGTAAAAATCGAGCAGGACCTGATGAAAATAATTCCGGAAAAAGACTGGTGGATTTTCTCGAATATAATTATTTTTCACGGGCGCGAGACGTGTGATGCAAGGCGCCCTTTTTGCTCAAAGTGCGTGTTGAGTGAAAGTTGTCAGAAAAACGGCATTGTAAAAAGCATGTAACTGAATTAATAAATGCAAGTGTTGCATCTTCGTCTTCCAGCATTTCATGAAGAAAATGCAAGATATCTGCTCTATTCAAATTTATTTTTGATTTTCGTTCGAAGTCCGGCCTTTACATTTCCTCGAAGTTTTTTCTTATCTTGTTTATCTCGTGAATCGTTAATTTTCCAATATATGCCCGCAGTTCTACGCTAAATCTTTGTGCCGTGCTTATTCTTTCACCGCATTTCTCTTTGTTTATCGGTTCTGTGTCAGGTATTGCGACATAATACTGATTGTCTATTCTGTCTTTTTTAAACTCGGAAAAGATTATGTACTGTTTTTCAAGATCGAAAAGCTCTCTTATCAAAAGTACGGC
>JAFCBV010000057.1 GCA_017610545.1 Candidatus Nanohalarchaeota archaeon
GCTATCTGGAAACAAACACATACGATTAACGGGTAAAATATTGTTTTTACTCATATTAGCGGCATTTTTTCTGATACCTGCGTCGATAGAGTTGATAGTTCTCGTAATGTCTGTTTCTAAACTAACAAGAATTCATAAAAATAATAGAGTGGATTTTGCGATTAAATTGTTTTCTTCTGTGCTCTTTTTTGCATTCATCATCGTGATTCTTTCTGGCCTTGGCTAAAAATCAGAGAGTGCCGATGTATGTTGGCAAGAGGAAAAAGTTCGGAAAACTGTTTTTGGATTAGAAGCACGAACCACATTTTTAGCGCATAACCTATGTATAATGCGCCACTTCGCTGCCTTTAATTGAAATTGCAGTCTGTGGGCAGTCTGCCGGAATGATGCGTATGGTTGCAATAGAATCAATCCATGTTCTGTTAATAGCAAGCCCGACCATGACTTCATCGCCACTATTAAGTGTGCCGGTGAAATTCGAAGGATGTGAAAACACCGTACTATTTAGGTTTTCACCAGTGACACGTATCGTGCTTACGAGTGCATTTTTGGTTCCTGAATTTTCAAGCGTAAGAACAAGCATACTTTTGCCGGAAGCATTAAGTGTTGCATTTCTTGAATTGAAGTTCATATATGCGCATCCGGCATCTGCATTCTGCGATGCAGCCTCTGTTTGGGTGCGCGCCATGTCCTGTAGCCAGGTGGATAAAAACCCGCCTATTGCAAGCGTAAATGCAATCAAAAGAACAGCTGCGATGAGCGGCGATACACCCGCTCTTTTCCTCATCATACTATTCCACCCAGCCTGTACTTGGCCGCATTACAGAGGTCTTTACGCCATCGCAGTTTGTTAAAAGAGTTATTTTATCGGGCATATCTGACCCGGATACAGTTATTCCGGATTTTGTGGTGTCTGTGGCATAAGCTGTGATGTTCAGAGGCCCAAAGCTACCGCCTTGCTCTTTTAGGAGACCTACAACATGTTGTCCGTCTAAGGTCATCTTTCGTGTAATTTTTCCATCTAAATATTCGATTACCATGGCGAGCACTAAAACTTTCTCAGTACCGGGGTTTTCAAGCCATACAGAGAACATACCTGTCGAAGAATTGTATCTCACAAAGTTTCTATCTGCTCTAAGATCTGCATACGCACACTGAATTTTCACTTCAAACTCTGCGCTTTTTTCCTTATGGCTCGTCGTGAATGTCGAAATCCATGCCGTCAATATAGCAGCAACTGCCATGGTGAATGCTATCAAAAGAACCGCCGCAATAAGCGGTGAAACTCCCTTTTTCATACTCTGTACTTTGGAGTGAACCCATATATATAGTTTTCCCGGATGTTAATTTAAACTATATTAATGGGCTTGCACCTTTTTTATCACATAAGAGGGGATTTTCTTGGCTAAGGAAAAAAAATTAAAAACTACTGTAAAGAAACAGAAACCTGCAACAAAAAATCATGAAACCTCTATGCGACCCGGTACTAAAGGACGGGGTTTGACAGGTTCGGTTTCGCGTTATCCAGCCGGAAACTCTGCATTGAAGGGCAAAGTTTCAAAGGTTGTAAATTCAAAAAAAAACGCAGTTACACAAAAAACAAAGAAAAAAATAATTCCCAAAAAGGCAACTAGCCACATACGTAAAAATAACAAGGTGCCTGTGAAAGCTAAACGCCCTGTGCCGGCTTCAAAGATAACACCTGCTAAAGATTCTGTTGAAAAAGTACTTGAAAGTTACACTGTCTGTGCCGACCATGTTGAGGCATTGGTCACAATAGTCAGAACGGAAAAAGATTATGTGCCAATCTATCAGCTCAAGCACCCGGAAGTAACAATCGGCACACGTGTACTTTTGAATACTCTACGGGAAGAACTCATAACGATAGTGCATCTGTCAACAACAGAATTTGTTGACCCTGGCGCACTGAAAAAAGTCAAGGCGCGCTTTTTTGATAAAGCCATACAACTCATGGAACGCTATATGCCGGACTCTTCCGGAAAACAGAGAACAGTTCTTGCAGGATACCTCATACACGAAATGGTGGGTCTCGGCGACATAGAGCTTCTGCTTGAAGACCCCTATCTTGAGGAAATAGTTGTAAACAGCCACAAAGAACCTATTTGGGTTTATCATAAAAGATATGGGTGGCTCAAGACAGACGTGATGCTGCCAAGTGAGGAAGTAATATATAATTATTCATCATCTGTCGGCAGGCATGTTGGCAGGCAGATAACGAATTTGGCCCCGCTCATGGACGCACACCTCACAACAGGCGACCGTGTGAATGCCACACTATTTCCAATCTCAACAGACGGGAATACACTCACAATACGAAAATTTTCGCGTTCGCCATGGACAATCATACATTTTCTTGAAGCAAACACACTTTCACCGGAAACTGCAGCAATACTCTGGCTTGCCATGCAATATGAGTTAAACATACTTGTTGCAGGCGGAACCGCATCAGGAAAAACCTCTATGCTGAATGTACTTCTTCCGTTCATACCCCCAAATCAGAGAATCATCTCCATTGAGGACACAAGGGAAATTAATCTTCCGGAGTACCTTCACTGGGTGCCATTTTCATCAAGGGGTGCAAATCCTGAAGGAAAGGGAGAAGTGACCATGCTTGATTTGCTTGTGAACTCACTTCGTATGAGGCCGGACCGAATAATAATCGGCGAGATACGAAGGACTCGTGAAGCAGAAGTCATGTTTGAAGCAATAAGGACCGGACACTCTGCATACGCAACATTTCACGCAGACAATGCAGAGCAGGTATACAAGCGCCTTATTAATCCGCCCATGAACTTACCTGAAAGCGTTCTTGGTGCACTGCACCTAATTGTAGTACAGTACAGGCACAGGAGGCGCGGAATACGAAGGACCACCGAAATCGCGGAAATCATTTCCCTTGAAGAAGCAAACAGGCTCAACATAATATACCGCTGGAACCCGAGAACAGACAAGATGGAGAAAAACTCCAAGATAATCCGGATGATGAACGAAATCAATATGTATACCGGCATGACAGAGACTGATTTTGAAGAGGACATACAAAACAAAATAGCAGTCCTTAACTGGATGAGGAAAAACAAGGTAAAGACAATAGAGAGTGTCGGAAAAGTATTTGCAGAATACTATAAAAACGAGAAACGGATTATCACGCTCGTAAAAAAGAATGCCTCTGTAATGGAGGTGTTAGGGTCTGCTTTTTCTGACGAGCTTTTGAAAAAAAGCGCCTGAAGAGGTGAGAGTATACTTGGAAAGTCTCATGAAAAAAAAATTGTGCGCGCATCAAGAAGATATTTTTCTATTGCACAGCGGCTTGAACCGTTGCTTTCCGGCATGAAAATAGACCTCATGCAATCAAAAAGCTCTTTGAGCCTTCGGGAGCATATAGCGGTATCGCTTAGAACCGCAGTAAACTCAACTGCCAGCCTTTCGTTGACACTGGCTGCAATGGGCATCATATTCAAAAAGGTCGCCATCGTAAAAATAGGGTTGTTGTCAACCCCGGCAATATTTCTGATGATGCTTTACACATCATTGTATCGGCCAAAAGTCCAGGCAAAGGCGCGCGCACGAAGGGTTGAGCAGGAACTGCCCTATGCAATGAGGCACCTGTTGATTGAAATAAAGTCTGGCGTACCACTCTATAACGCTATTGTGGCGGCTTCTGAAGGATACGGAGAATGTTCTGTTGAGCTGAAACAAATAGTCTGTGAAATAAACGCAGGAAAGCCGGAAACACAGGCACTTGAAGACAGCATATTCCGAAATCCTTCTGTTGCATACAGGCGAAGCTTTTGGCAGTTGTTAAACGCAGTCAAGACAGGCACAAACATTGAGACCTCCCTTGACAACACAGTCAAAAACATGCTTAAGGACCAGCTTCTTTCAATAAAGAAATACGGCCAGGAACTGAACCCGTGGACACTTATGTATATGATGTTTGCTGTGATAATGCCCTCGCTTGGAATCACATTTTTTATGATACTCTCGACATTTACCGGCATGAGCTTATCCGGAAACATGCTCATCGTTCTAATTATTGGGCTTTCACTATTTCAGCTCATGTTTATGAATCTCATAAAAACCAAAAGGCCAATGGTGAAAGCACAATGAAAAATTATGAAAGTTTTGTATTTTCACGGTTGCCTGAAAAGTATCAGACATTTATTGTACAGGAATCTGTATATGCAGGCTACCGCGAGAATGTCGAAAAATTTGTGTTTTGGCTGCTTGCTGCATACGCATTCATAATCACAGCAACACTTACGGCCATGATTGTAATAAGCCCGCCTCTCTGGATTTCTGCACTGATGATGTTTTTTCTGGTTACAGTTGCGGTTTCTGCACCATATCTTGTTTTCAGCAGTTCTGCGGACTCAAGAAAAAAAGAAATAGATGGCGTCCTGCCGGATTTTCTTCTCCTTGTTGCAGCCAACATAAGAAGCGGGCTTACAATTGATCGCGCTATCCTGTTTTCTGCGCGCCCTGAATTTGGCAGCCTCTCGCGTGAATTCAAAAAAGTCGCATTTGAGATATATGGCGGCGCATCGCTTGAAACGGCATTCTCAAAACTTACGAAACGAATAAAATCAGGGGTTCTCGAGCGAACAATAAGCCTTATTGTCGAAGGCATAAAATCAGGGGGTGCTGTTGCAAAGCTTCTTGAAGAGATTGCTATTGACATAAGAAATACAGAAACCCTTCAAAAAGAAATACGTGCAAGCGTCATGATGTATGTAATGTTCATATTTATGGCCGCCGTTATTGGCGCGCCTGCGTTGTTTGCAATATCCACATTCCTTATACAGGGAACAATGGCGATGTGGGGGGACATGGATATGTCTACAGGTCCTGAAATGGAGGGTGCTGGTGCGATAAGTATATCCGCCCCATCACTTGACGGCACCATCTTCGGTTACTTTGCCATTGCAGTGATAATCATAACAACAACATTTTCAGGAATCCTGATATCACTCATACAGTCAGGAAATGCGCGGCAGGGGTTAAAATATTGCCCTATTTTTACAAGTATTGCATTGCTGGTTTATTTTGCAGCAAAAGAAGTTCTTTTCAGAGTTTTCGGGAGTATG
>JAFCBV010000058.1 GCA_017610545.1 Candidatus Nanohalarchaeota archaeon
GCGGTACTCTTACAGAAAGAGAAGTGCATGCGTTTGATAAAAAAAAGACAAATCTATTTAGGCGCATTCAGCAAAGAATATCTGGCATCTTTAAAAGCAAGCCAGTCAAAAAGAAGGATTGAAGGGTGGTTTTATGGAGCGTATTACAACAGGAGTGGATGGTCTTGACGAAAAGATGGAGGGCGGCCTTGTTGCAGGCTCGATCAATCTTGTCGCAGGAAAAACAGGAACCGGAAAGACACAGTTTTCATCAAGTTTTCTCTATGCAGGGGCTATGAACAAGGAGCCCGGGGTATACATAACAACAGAGGAGCGCGAGCAGGATATAAAAAGTGATATCTATCACATGTTTGGCTGGGATTTTCAAAAGCTTGAAGATGCAAGGCTTATCAAGTTTGCATCAATAAAGCCCATATTTCCTGATAAGCCCATTAGTGATGAAATCAACAGGGTTACGCGCGCGTACATCACGAACGTGTCAAGCACAGTGTCAAACACTGTTCGGGCTACCAGGGCAAGGCGCCTTGTCATTGATTCCGTTTCTATTCTTGAAATGTTCATACAAGACCGATATCTTGCGCGCGTTGCTCTTATGGGGCTTACAGAGCATCTTCGCGCACTCGGTGTCACAACAGTCCTGACAGGAGAAGTGTCAGAGACAAGCGATGGCTTAAGCGGGAGCGGCATAATAGAGTATCTTGTGGACGCCGTAATTCGGCTTGACTTTGTGCCTGTGTCAGAAGAGTTCAAGCGCACAGTAACCATAAGAAAAATGCGAAGGACAAACCACTCCACATTAATACACCCATTTGAAATAACTAAGAAAGGAATTCGCCTTGTAGAGTTTTGATACGATACGTGCTGAAGCTCAATTCGGTCTAAAGCACAGGCGTGATATATGCTTCAATTGCTGCTGCGCCGATAAGAATTATGGTGCATATCCCGAACATCAGAAAAGAGTCTTTGATGATGCGCATATCATGTTTTCCGCGGATAAGCCCGACTGAAAGGATTCCTCCAGCAATCGCGGCAATGAAATATGCTATAATCTCGGGCACACCATGAAGTGCAATAGACATGAGGGCATCAATATGCCCGAAAAAAAGAGGATACATATGTATCTTGCTGAATTCTTTTGCAACAAGTGATATGAAAACCCCTATAACAGAAGCATTCCATGCAAGGATAAAAAGTCCGCCTGTGCCAAAGAAAAAGCTTGCAATAAATGCGATGAAGGCAACGCGAAAGTTGTTTTGGAATATTGCATCAAAACCACCTCCAATAGTGGCGCGCCCGACAGCACCGTTTATGCTTTCTATTGTGTTAACTTGGTTAAAGAACAATGTATCCGATACAGATTCCGGCAGAACCGTATACCAGAATGAGGTTGCAAATAATATACCGAGAAATAGAAACCCGTAAATTTCAACTATCCTGCTGTGCCTTTTGAAAAAGTTAATATTAATTTTTTCTTCGTCTTCATCAAGCGCTTCCTCATCCTGAATTATTTTTGCTACCGTGGGAACTGATGCAAGAGTTACAAAGAACAGGAAAACAAGTGATGCCTGAGAGGGAAATATATACTGCGCGACCAGTATGGAGACTGATGTTATGAGCATACCGTATATGAGCATCTCAACTGGCTTTGATTCTGCCTGCGAAGGCAAAATAAGCGACTCGAAAACCATGAAATATATGGGTTTGAGCTAATATATAATGTTTTAAGTTCTCAGTTTAAAGTCTCTGTTGGTATTTATGGATATTGAAAAAACGCTTTTGGAACTCAAGCCAAAGATAGACGAGCGCATTGAAAAATATATTGCACGAAGCGCATCAAAAAAATATGCAGAATTCGCTGGCGGGAAAGCATCATTTTCCCATGATTTGAGTGCAATTGAAAATGCACTTCTTAAGCCGATTTGGGACCTTCTTGACCGGGGAGGGAAAAGGTGGAGACCCGCATTATTTCTTTTTGTTGTCGAAGCGCTTGGCAGGAACCCGGATGACTATTTAGATTTTGCAATGATTCCTGAAGTCGTGCACAACGGCACACTCATGGTGGATGATATTGAGGATTCTGCTGAACTTCGCAGGGGAAAGCCCTGTACACATAAGACTTTCGGCGAGGACGTTGCAATAAATGCAGGAAATGCAATGTATTATTTGCCGCTCAAGGCATTAAGCGAGCACAAAGAACTCAATAAAGCAGTGCTGGAGCACATATATCGCATATATGTTGAGGAAATGATTAACCTCTCTTTAGGGCAGGCAATGGATATCTGGTGGCACAAGGGAAATACAGAAGGCCTGAATGAGGACAAGTATCTTCAGATGTGCGCTTTCAAGACAGGAACCCTTGCGCGCATGGCAGCGCGCATGGCAGCAGCTTTCGCAGAGGGGACCCAAGAGCAAGAGGACGCACTCGGTACACTTGCAGAAAGAATAGGTGTCGGTTTCCAGATACAGGATGATGTTCTTGACATTACACTTAAAGACAGGGATGACTTTGGAAAGTCATTTGGCAACGATATAAAAGAGGGCAAGCGCACGCTCATGGTTGTCCATGCAATGCAGAACGCGCCAAAAAATGATGCAAATCGCCTTCGGGAAATACTTGATAGGCACACCTCGGACCGGAAGCTTGCTGAAGAGGCAATAGCAATCTTAGAGAAAGCAAACTCAATAGACTATGCAAAGGCGCGTGCAAAAGAGCTTATTGAAAATGCATGGAATGACGTGGCAGAGGTTCTTCCTGAAGGCGCTGGAAAAGAGAAGATACATGCGCTGGTTGAATTTCTTCTGGAAAGAAAGCGTTAAATCCCGTAATTGCGACCCCACCCATACTTATATTCGTTTCGGTTCAACTAATTCTGGTGAAAACAATGGGTGAATATCTTCATAAGTGGTGAATGTCTTCACAAACGAAGACCGTCTTATTCTGAATAATGTAAAATTTTTCACTGCAAAACGCGATACAAAGGGAAGAATACAGCTTCCTGCGCAAATCAGGAACCAACTTGGGCTCAGGCGCAAGTCTTTTGTACTGCTCGGCTTTGAGTGCGACAAGGATATGTTTTTCTTAAAGCGCAAGCTTGACTGCAAAGGGCGCGTTTATGTTTCTGCATTGAATCTTGACAATTGTTTGGTTAGTGTGGAGAATGCAAAAATGAGGGGATTATATGAGTGATGAAGAACGTATTTTGGGGTACAAGAGTGCTGAACTATCGCAAACAGTAGAATCCGGATATCGCAGGCCCTTTGACAAAGCAACCGGCGAATACGGGGATCAGGATGAACGTACCGATAACTGGCGCGAAAAGCTATGGGGACCAAAGCGCCTATAAATATCTCTTCAAATAAATGTTTGTGTGATCTCATGATAAAACCTGACCGCGTAAAAGGAACAAGAGACTTTGATGCAGACGACATGCTCTTGCGCAGAAAAGTAGTATCAAAAATCCAGAAGATTTACGAGAAGCGCGGTTTCTCGCCACTGGATACTCCTGCAATGGAGAAATGGGAAGTGCTCTCTGCAAAAGGCGCAGGCGGCGATGAGCTTTTGAAGGAGACATACAACTTCAAAGACCTTGGCGGAAGAATGATTGGATTGCGCTATGACCTGACAGTCCCGCTAATCCGTTATGTGTCCATGAACGCGAATATGGCAATGCCCTTTAAGCGCTACCAATACGGGCCTGTATGGCGTTATGAGGAATCAAAAAAAGGGCGCTACCGTGAGTTTTATCAGTTTGATATTGACACAATCGGTTCAACGTCAATGGCTGCGGACGCAGAGTGCGTTGCAACAGTAGTCGAAGCCCTAAAAGCACTTAATATCGGAGAATTTAAGATTCGGATAAACAACCGCAAAATTGTTGAAGGAGTCCTGAATTATCTTGGTATAAAGTCAAGAGAACAGGTCGAGGGCGCGATGAGGGTTATTGACAAGATTCAGAAACTCTCGCGCGATGATTTGTTTAAAGAGTTCAAGTCATACAAAATCTCGGCAGAACAGGCAGAACAGATTATAAACTCACTTTCAAGAAAAGGAGACATCAAGCCGATTGTGGCCGAGATGAAAAAAGACATATCCCTCAATGAAAATATTGAAGAGGGCCTGAAAGAGCTTGAAGAGCTTGACATGTATCTTGAAGCATCAGGAGTTCTTTCTGAATGCATATTTGACGCGTCTTTGGTTCGGGGAATAGGGTATTATACAGGCAATGTTTTCGAAGCAACCCTCGAGGGAAAGAACTCCGGGAGCATTGCAGGCGGTGGAAGATATGACAAAATTATCGGGCTGTTTCTTGGAAAAGACGTTCCCGCAGTCGGGTTTTCAATAGGAATTGAGCGCGTCCTTGACATACTTAAAGCAGGCTCAAAAGAAGAGCCATTAACTGAAATATTTGTCGCAGTTGTTTCGCGCAATCTTTTGCCTGTTGCAATAAAGCTTTCAGAAAAGCTTCGAAAAAAAGGAAAAAATGTCCAGTTTGACCTCATGGGGAGAAATTTCTCAAACCAGTTCAAGTTCGCAAACAGGATTGGCGCAAAAGAAGTATGGATACTCGGACCGCGCGATATGGCAAAAGGAGAAGTTGTTATAAAAGATATGCAAAGCGGGAAAGAGAGCCGTAAAAAACTTGATTTTTGAAGACAATCACAACGTAGTGGTTGCTGTTTTTTAACAAAGTATTAATACTAGTTTGACATACTGTTTGTTTATGGCAGGCAAGCATGAGGGTAAAAAGATCAAGCAAGTGCGTACCGGAATAAAAGGCTTGGACAAACTCCTTTGTGGCGGAGTTCCGAAGGGATCAGCAGTTCTTTTGAGTGGATCTCCGGGCAGTGGCAAAAGCATATTATCCACACAGATTATGGTAAATGCATGCAATGCAAAAAAGCGCTGTCTCTATGTTTCGTTTGAAGAAACAACAGCAGATATACTTAAGCAGGCAAATGCTTTTGGTTGGCATCTCGAAAGATAGATGCAAAACAAGTTACTTAAAATTCTTTCATTTGATGTATTGAAAGATCGCGACATTCTGGATAAGATCTTCAGTACAATCAAAAGCCACAAAATTGACCTCGTGGTTATTGAT
>JAFCBV010000059.1 GCA_017610545.1 Candidatus Nanohalarchaeota archaeon
GCGTTTTCTTCCAAATCCTCAAATGCACGAATCAACCATTCATACAATTTCTTGTCTTCAGTCTTAGAATGCTGTAATTTTTCAAAGGATGCTTTTAGTTTCTCATCGCCAAACACTAATCTCGAGTTCATTTCTTCCAACCCAGATTGGGATTTGATAAAAATCTCTCAACTCCGGTTGGGTCCCAAATCCATGCGATTTTACCCTCTTTGTCAATGGCCATCTTTTTGGAATACATAAGATATGCCATAATTACGCAATATGTCTGGTACATCATTGCCTTTGGCAAATTTTCCCAGAGGCTTTTCTTTTTGTATTCGCCGGAATGCTCTCGAATAAATTCCTCTACCATCAAGACCGTATCCAGTTGAGGATAATGCAGTATCTTTTTAAGTGACCCTGATTCAATCATGTGGTATATAAGTATATATAACTATTTAAGCATTTCGGTTTTTATCCTAAGCGGTCTTATCACCCCGGAGTTGATGTGATGTCATCCCGTAAACTTAGCATGAACTACTTTCTCGAAATTAAAATCGGCCTCAAGGACGGCATAATTGACCCTGAAGGCGCAAGTACAAAAAAAGCGCTTGAGATGCTGGGATTCAAAGGCGTATCTGAAGTACACTCAATGAAAATATTCTCTATTTCCCTTGACGCAGAAAACGAGGCAGCAGCAAAAAAGACAGCAGATGAAATGTGCAGGAAGCTTCTCGCAAATCCTGTCATAAATTCATACGATATAAGTATTAAATCCGAATAAGTGACAAAAATGGGCGAACGCTTCATAAAGCAAAATGTTCCGTTCCATCTAACCCATGTCAATTTAATGGATTCAACCGATTCTGGCCTTGAAGCAATATCTTCTGAAGCAGGAGTCGGGCTGTCGCTCCCTGAAATGAAGTCCTTGCAGGAATATTTCAAAAAAATAGGGCGCAACCCGACAGACATCGAATTTCAGGCAATAGGGCAGGAATGGAGCGAACACTGCTCCTACAAGTCATCGAAAAAAATTCTTAAAAAGTTCGTATTCGGCATCGACGCCCCGCAAAACATATCTGTCATAAAGGAAGACGCAGGCGTTCTGGAATTTGACAACGACCACGCCTATGTTTTTGCAATGGAGTCGCATAACCACCCTTCTGCTGTTGAGCCCTATGGTGGCGCAGCAACAGGTGTCGGCGGCATAGTCCGCGACGTTGTCTGCATGGGCGCACAGCCGATTGCACTTCTTGACCCTCTCTTCTTTGCCCCTCTTGACTACAATAAAACAATTCCTATAGGAACAAAACACCCAAGATTCCTTTTGAGTGGTGTTGTTTCAGGTATACGTGACTACGGCAACCGCATAGGGATACCAACAGTCTCCGGAATGGTGTATTTTGATGACTCTTATCTCACCAACTGCCTTGTAAATGTCGGATGCATTGGTTTCATGAAAAAGTCAGAGCTTGTACACAGCAGGGCTGGCGGAGCAGGAGACGTTTTCATTCTTATTGGCGGCGCAACAGGCAAAGACGGCATACACGGCGTTACTTTTGCATCCGCAGACCTTGACGAGGACTCTGAGACCAACTCAAGAAGCGCAGTCCAGGTCGGCCAGCCAATCCTGAAAGAGCCCGTCATTCATATCTGCCTTGAAGCTCAAAAACGAAAGATAATTACAGGCATGAAGGACCTTGGAGGCGGGGGGCTTTCGTGTGTTGTCAGTGAGATGGCAGAAGCTGCAGGGCTTGGAGCAAAAGTAGAGCTTGACAAGGTCCACACGCGGGAAGCTGATATGGCTCCGTGGGAAATATGGGTATCAGAATCCCAGGAACGAATGATGGTCACAGCAAAGCCGGAAAACGTACAGGAAATACTTGATCTATGCAAAATGTGGGATATTCCGGCAAATGTTATAGGCGACGTAATTCCCGAAAAGAAAGTTCTGATAACATATAATGGTGAAAAAATATTCGATCTGGGCACAGAATTCCTTGTGCAGGCGCCACTATACGAGCGCCCGATAAAGCTACCTGAGCCTAATGAGAGCGAGCCCGAAGTTGCAGAGCCAAAAGACTACAACCTCATTCTGCAAAATCTTGTTGCAAGGCAGAACATAGCATCGCGCGAGGGCATTATCAGAGGCTATGACCACGAGGTCCGTGCAGGAACCGTCCTGAAGCCACTGCAAGGACAAATAAACGCCGAGACTCACGGCGACGCCGCAATCATAAAGCCGCTTCATGATTCTTTTAGGGGGCTTGCAGTAACTTCAGACATCAACCCCCGCATGTGCAAACAGCACCCGTACAAGGGCGCAGCATCCGCACTGGACGAAGTATGCAGGAATCTCGCAAGCGTTGGCGCACGCCCGCACTCATTCTCAGACTGCCTTAACTTTGGCAACCCCGAGAAGCCGGAGAACCTGGGGATATTCCACGAATGCGCACGCGGCCTTGGCTACGTCGCAAAAGCACTTGGCGTACCATTTGCATCAGGCAATGTCTCTCTCTATAATGAAGGGCTGACAGGTTCAATTGCCCCGACACCCGCAATAGTTGCAGTCGGAATCGTAGAGGACATAAGAAAAACCGCGACAAGCTACCTGAAGAAGGAAGGAAACATTCTATACATCATTGGCGAAACAAAAAAAGAGCTTGGCGCATCAGAATATTATGCAATGATTGGCGCAAAAGGCGGCGTTGTCCCTGATGTTGATGCAGAACTCCTTAAAAAAAGTGTTGAAGCCGTTGTAACTTCTATTGAAGCAGGGCTTGTAGAATCCTGCCATGACGTCTCTGATGGCGGGCTTGCAGTATGCCTTGCAGAGATGTGCTTTGGTCAAGAGAATATTGGCGCAGATATTGATGTTTCAGGAATATCAAACATTCGCCCTGACTTCAAGCTGTTTTCAGAATCAAACACAAGATGGGTCATAGAAGTTTCACCGGAAAACAAGGAGTTGTTTGAAAATAGATTCATAGACAACAGAATCCCTGTTTACGAACTTGGAACCGTCACCGAAGACAACACCCTCAAAATATCTGATTCAAAAACTATGATTATTGACGCAAAGGTTTCTCTGCTTCGTAAAGAATGGGTAAACGGGTTGAACTTATGAAAACACAAGACATACGCATTGTAATACTTCGTATTGAAGGAACAAACTGCGAAGACGAAACAGCGCGGGCATTCTCGCGCCTTGGGGCAAAGCCGGAGATTATTCACCTAAAGCAGCTTCTTGGTATTGATGTTAGTGAAAAGAACAAAAGAAGCCTTTCAGATTACCAGTGCCTTATGATTCCGGGCGGGTTTTCTGCCGGGGACTATGTGCGCTCAGGCGCAATATTTTCTGCAAGAATGAAAGGCGCGCTTGGAAAAGAATTGAAAGAGTTCGTAGAAAAAGGATATCCAGTAGGCGGAATATGCAACGGGTTCCAGATTTTGGTCGAACTTGGCCTTCTGCCCGCACTTGATGAAACAATGCCCGACTCCCCGACTGCATCGCTTCGCCAGAATGATTCAGCGCGCTTTGAATGCAGGCATGTCTATCTAAAACAAGAGAACACCGAATGCGCATGGACAAAAAATATACCAAACAAAAAAATACTTGAGATGCCGGTTGCGCACGGGGAAGGAAACTTCACTCTTCCATCCGGCTTAAAAGAAGAGCAGCTAAAGAAACTTGAAGAAAACGGGCAGATTGTTTTCAGGTATTCTGATGTATCCGGAAACACAAACGCAGGATATCCATGGAACCCGAACGGCGCGATTTCAAACATAGCAGGAATCTGCAACCCAAAAGGCAATGTTTTTGGCATGATGCCTCACCCGGAACGTGTGTTTGACTCATGGACACATTCAGCCCCGGGCAGAAGAAACGTAGGGACCACAGGAGACGGCAGGGCTGTTTTTGAGTCTGTTTTAGAATATATTAAGGAGATGTTTTGATGTGTGGAATAATAGGTATTTTAAATTCTGAAAATGTTTCGCAAACAATATATGGAGGGCTTCTTTCGCTGCAGCACAGGGGGCAGGACTCAGCAGGCATTGTAACCCATAATGGCGAGAAAGTATTTGTGAAAAAAAACACAGGCCTTGTTACACAGGCGATAAGCGCATCGGACCTTGACATGCTTTCAGGAGACATGGGCATAGGCCATGTACGCTATACAACTGCCGGAGCGTCAGACCTGCAGAACGCCCAGCCATTCGTCATTACATACCCTTTCGGTGTGGCAATGGCAAGCAACGGCAATACAATAAACTATCCTGAACTGAAAAAATACCTGAAAGACAAAGGTCATGTCGAGCTTACATCAAAGTGTGACCTTGAGGCAATACTCGGGCTTTTCATACATGAGTTGACAGAAGAAATGGGAGAGTCTCAGGATATTGAGGCAAAACATATTTTCAAGGTTGCAGAAAAGGTTATGACCCTTGTAAAAGGCAGCTATTCATTGGTTGGCCTTGTCGGAAAGCACGGAATCGTAGCGATGCGCGACCCCCTCGGAATAAAGCCGCTTTCATTCGGGAAGAAGAACAGCAAAAAAGGGACAAGCTATATTTTTGCGTCAGAAACTGTTGCCCTGGACACACTTGGCTATGACTTTATACGGGATGTTGAGCCCGGGGAAGTTATTTTCATTGAAAGTAAGACCAAAGCACTTCACACCAAAAAGATTGTCCATGCAAAGCACGCCCACTGTATGTTTGAATGGATATACTTCGCGCGCCCGGACTCTACAATAAACGAGAGGGGCGTCTGCGAGGCAAGGCTTAACCTCGGGCGCGAACTTGCAAAGCTCTGGGACAAAAAAAATATTGATTCCGTCATACCGACCCCTGATACATCAAGAACCGCCGCACTCACATTCGCAGAAGCCACCGGAATAAAATATCGAGAGGGCCTGATAAAAAACCGGTATGTTGCGCGAACATTCATAATGCCAAAACAGTCCCTGAGGGCAGATGCAGTGAAAAACAAGCTGAACGCCATACGCTCTGAAGTCAATGAAAAGCGGCTGGCACTGGTTGATGACAGCATAGTGCGCGGCACGACATCAAAAAAGATTATCAAGCTTCTTCGAAAAGCAGGAGCTGAAGAAGTACACATGCTTTCAAGCTGTCCGCCCATAACAAGCCCGTGCATTTACGGCATAGACATGCCAACAAAAGATGAGCTTGTTGCCGGAAACAGGACTGTTGAGGAAGTGCGCAAAGAGCTCAATGCAGACACCCTGACATACCAGACCGCAGAAGGTATAAAAAAAGCTATCGGGTGCAGTGACCTCTGCATGGCATGCCTTAACGGAGAGTATCCTATTGAAGGCTCAAAAGATGTAATTGAAAAAATGGGCGGGGTAAGGAAAAAAGAAAGGGGAGAGACAACAGACAGCAAACTATAGGTGGCACAAAAGCAAAAGCAGGTGATTCTATGGCAAAAATTCTTCTGACCCCGGAGTCATGTTTTGCTCTGACAAAGATGTAATCGGGAAAATGAACGATGTTGATTCAATAGTGACCTTTGCAAAAGAGAACAAGGTTGATTTTGTGGTACTTGGCCCTGAGCTTCCGATTGAAGCAGGGGTTGCAGACGCGCTTCGCTACCGCGGAATCCGCTGTGTCGGGCCAAGAAAAGTTGCAGGCCAGCTTGAGACCAGCAAATCATTCACGCGCGACCTTGTTGCGAAATACGATATTCCCGGGAACCCGAAGTTCAAAATCGAAATACGATATTCCCGGGAACCCGAAGTTCAAAATATTCGAAAAGATGGACAGCATAAGCGCGTTCATGGACGAACTTGAAGACACCGGATTTGTAATCAAGCCTGACGGGCTTACAGGAGGCAAGGGTGTAAAAGTTCTTGGCGAGCATCTCAAAGGCAAAGAGGATTCACTTGAATACTGCAAAGAGATAATTACCCAGGGCAGCAGAGTCATTATCGAAGAAAAATTCGTCGGCGAGGAGTTCAGCCTGATGTCATTTGTAGACGGGAAAACCGTTGTTGATATGCCTGCTGTGCAGGACCACAAGCGCGCATTCAACGGCGACAC
>JAFCBV010000060.1 GCA_017610545.1 Candidatus Nanohalarchaeota archaeon
GGGAGAGGATGCATCAATATCATATCATTTTTTGCCTTACTCATGATGTTCTCATCTATATAGTAACTGCCTTTGATGTCTGTATACTCTTTTTCTGAGCCGAAACGCTCTTTCTGGATTCTTGTAGCATAGAGAACATCAAGACCTTTAATTGAATTCTCAATACCGTCTTTTTCTATGATGTGAATGCCCCTCTTTTCCATATGGTGCACAACATAACGTGGCATTTCAAGTGCTTTGGGAGCAATGCATGTGACTTTAATACCTTTATATTTTGCGAGTGCATATGCCAGTGAGTGAACAGTCCTCCCATATTTAAGATCACCACAGAAGCCGATATTCAATCCGTCTATTTTTCCCTTTTCGTTCTTTATTGTAAAGAGATCAAGTATAGTCTGAGTTGGATGATGGTGACCACCGTCTCCGCCATTTATTACAGGTATTTTCGCATAATCCGCTGCAACTTTAGCAGAGCCTTCCTGGGGATGTCTCATTGCGATTATATCTGCATAACCATCAACTGTCCTGATAGTATCTGCAAGAACCTCCCCCTTCTTCTCCGAAGTGGCTGTCGGATCTGCAAACCCTATCACTTCCCCACCGAGACGCAACATAGCAGACTCAAAAGAAAGCCGGGTCCTTGTGCTGGGCTCAAAGAAAAGAGACGCAAGAATTCTACCTTTGCATAAGCTACTGCCTTTCTTCATAAGCACAAGCATTTTATCAGAAACAGAAAGAATATGGTCAAGCTCTTTGCGCGAGAGTTCTTCAATATTAATTATATCGCGTCCTTTAAAGTTGAAGTTCACAAAAGTTCACCAGAACATATTGGACAAATACTTTTATAAAGCTTTTAACGATTTCGCAACTTGACCGCGCAATCCAATCCAACCAAATACTTCACCCCCTCATCATCTTCGGCTTTATAAAAATAAACATAACAAATATACCCTATGACAAGCACTAATTCCCCAAACAATAATCCATCCCAAAAAACCACAAAAGACATCATCAAAAAAGTCAAAAAAATCGAATTCAAAGTCAACTCGCACGTTGACTCACTGATATGCGGCGCCTATAACTCACGCTTCCGCGGGCAAGGCATGGAATTCAGCGAAGTGAGAGAGTATCAGGTAGGCGACGACATACGGACAATCGACTGGAACGTAACAGCGCGGATGGGCCATCCCTTCGTCAAAGAATTCATCGAAGAGCGGGACCTCTGCGTCTATGTCGTCTTTGACGTATCAGGATCCCTTGACTTCGGGACCCAGAACGCATTCAAAAAAGACATCGGAATAGAACTCATCGCAAGCATAGCCTTCATGTGCCTCAAAAACAATGACCGTATAGGACTTGTCCTTTCAAGTGACAGGATAGAAAAACATTTACCTGCAAGAAAAGGACGCAGGCATGTTTTCTCAATGATACACACCCTTGCAGAGTGCAAACCAGAAGGCAAAGGCACTGACCTTTCCGCACCTTTAGCATACCTTGCAAAAGTGTTAAAAAGAAAAAGCATCATATTTTTAATCTCAGACTTCATGGACAATATAGAAAAAGTAGACACAGCACTGAAAGCACTTGCAAAGCGCCATGACATCATCGCTGTATCAATAGAGGATTTAAGGGAACTTGTCATGCCTGACATCGGCCTGATCGAACTTGAAGACGAAGAGACAGGCGAGCAATTGATGGTCAATACATCTGATGCAGAATTCCTAAAAGAATACTCAAAAGTAGTCACCGAACACAAGACAGCAATCCAAAAGATGTTTCAGAAGCGCAAAATCGACACTATCAAAATAGACACAAAAGACGGCTGGATCAAACCCATAATGACACATTTCCAAAAAAGAAAACATATGAAGCAACGGTAATATTATATGTCAGATATACTCCACGCAATAGGCCAGATTCCAATCATACCAATCTCAATAATCCTTTTCATGCTCCTCGCAGTGATAACAGTAACAAGCAAAGAAAAGAAGAAAGATTGTTTCAGGTTTATAAAAGGCATTTTCATTACCATCATCATCTCACTTGCCGTCTTTTCATCTGTCGCTGTACTCAAGTACGCAAGCTACCTGAAACTTGACATCATGCAACTCGATGTATGGGAAGTGCTATTTTTCGGACTCATCCTCGGATACATTATTTTCTCACGATCCCTATCTGAAGGAAAAGGAATCATTCCCATAAACATACCCTACCCTGTGAAACAAGCAGCACTTTTCCTTGCAGTATTTGCCTGCCTCTGGAAAGCGAATATCGGCTTTGAGACGTACTGGCTGGTCGTCGCAGTCATGCCATTTAATATCATATACCACCTGTACTATGTCAAGGCACTTGACAGGATTTTCGTATGGATAATGAAAATCAGCGAAAAACTCGACAAGACTTGGGTGGGCGGGGCTCGAGAAAGAGAAGACAAAAAATAATCCATCATGCGCTTGAACAAATCGTAGACAAACAGCACATTCGTGTGCTTGAGCGCAGCGAAACACACCTGATGATCAACCTTTCAGAAGGTTGGGAAACCACAAAACACAAAGGGGATATAGATAATAAACCAAAAGGAAAAAAATATAGTGAATGAGAGTGAATGAGTGATGCATTTCGAGCAGCCGCAGTGGCTAATACTATTCGCGCTTGTGCCGATGATATACTTCCTCTACCACTTCAGTGCGCACAAAAGGAAAGCATCAGCCATAAAGTTTTCCAACATCTCCCTTCTCAAGACCGCCATGAAAGGAAAAAGCGGTCGCTACAGGACAAGAGCGCTCTTCTACCTGAACATGATCATTGTCATCAGCATTATCTTCGCACTCGCAGACCCATACATCGTACTCCCGCACAAGGGCGAAGGCGTCAATGTCGTGCTTGCACTTGACGTATCAGGAAGCATGAGCGCCCCGGACTATAAACCGAACCGGATGGAAGCAGCAAAAAGATCAGCAAAGATATTCATCGACAGCCTTGAGCCAACAGACAGGGCAGGTATCGTCATCTTTTCCGAAGGAGCCACTACGCAGTCATTCCTGACTAAATCAAGAGACCGTACTCTCTCAAATCTCGCATCCACCAAAGTCCAGCAGGGAAAGACTGCAATCGGCGACGGCCTTGCCCTTGCCATTGACATGGTAACCTCAGTTGAATCAAAAAAGAAAGTTGTGATCCTACTAAGCGACGGCGTCAACAACGCCGGTATCGTATCACCTGTTGAAGGCATAGCATTTGCAAAAGCACATGACATCAAGGTCTACACAGTAGGCATGGGCTCAAACGAGAAAGTCGTACTCGGAACAGACTGGTTCGGCAGGCCAGTCTATGCAGAGTTTGACGAAGCAACATTAAAGATGATTGCAAAAGAAACAAACGGCGAATACTTCAAATCAGTCGACGACAACACACTCGACGACATCTATGATGCACTCTCTGAAAAGATTGAGCGCAAGAACCAGGAAACAAGCACAAGAATGTGGTTTATCATACTTGCATTCGCTCTTGTCGTAATAGAATTTTACCTGAGATATGTAAAATACCGGGTGTTATCGTAATGTCGCGCCTCTGGATAATAACCCTCATCTTCATCTTGTCACTAAGCCCAATCGCCTGTGCAGCAGACGAACTTAAAATCGAAAAGATTGCCGACCCCGCAACAATCGAAAGCAGCGGCACAATCAAGATTCTTCTGAACATCTCCAATCCTTTTGACAGCGACATCATCGTCAAAATCAGGGATATAAACTCAGTAGGCGGCACCACAATTGACACACAGTGCATACAGGGAACAATTCCTGCCAACGCAGTCGGCATTTCAGAGTACGAAAGCATTCAGGTTCACAACCCCGGCACTTTCACCCTTGGAACTCTCGAAGTGAAATATACAAACCCCCTGACCGGCAAAGAGGAAATTGCGACAAGCAAAAATAAAGTTGATGTCACAGTCACCGGTGGGAACCCCAATGTCGCATTCTCAAGCACTTCAACCAAGCTCGAATGCCAGTTTGATGAGGAAGAACAACAGCAGCAGGAAGAACAGCAAAAATCAGAAGAAGAACAAAAGCGCGAGGAAATGCAGAAAAATATGGAAGAATTAAAGCAACAGCAGGACGAGATGCAAAAAAAGCTTTCAGAATCAAGACAGAAAACAAACCAGGACATGAACTCAGTCAAGCAGCAGCAACAACAGGAAGCAAAAGAAGCAAACGAGAAACTCGACAGAGAGCTTTCAGACAGGCTCTCTGAAAACAAGGACTTTCAGGACATGAAAAAAGAACTAGAGGACAAAGGCTATCAGGAAAAAAACAAGGCGCGCAGCGCACTAAAAGACAACGAAACAGAATTTAAGTACGAATACGAAAAGCCAAGCGGAGAAAAAGGCGAAATCACAGGCAAGATGAAAGACGGAAAAATAGAGGACCTCAAGAAATTTTCCGATGACGACCAAAAAGACCTCGACAAAAAATTATCCGAAAACAAAGACTTCCAGGACGCTGCACAAAGACTTCAAAAAGAAGGATTTACACCAGATAAAAAAGAGTTTGACGGCCTGAATTCAAAAAACGAAACTGACTTCAACTACCAATACAAAAGACCGGACGGCGAAACCGCAAACATCACAGGCAACATCAAAAACGGAGAAATCTCAGACATCGGGATAAAAACAAGCCTGGACGAAAAAAAAGTAATGGACGCGCTCTCAAACAACTCTGACTTCAAAAAACTCAATGACGAACTCCTCTCAAAAGGCTTTGAGAAACAAGACTTTGAGTTGAAATCCTTCCGGAAAAACGAAAGCAGTTTCTCCGCAATGTATTCAAATGGGAACGAGACAGTAAACATCACCGGCAACGTAAAACAAGTTGAAGACAAAGTAAAAGTATATGACATAAAACTAGAAGACAACCGAACCCTCTTTGACAAACTAAAAATCCCCTTACTCTTGATATTAATACTAGCCGGCATCTACAGCTACCTAAGATACCTCAAGCGCGACATCACAGGCAGCACCGAAATCACA
>JAFCBV010000061.1 GCA_017610545.1 Candidatus Nanohalarchaeota archaeon
TGTGGTCTCAACGTTGATACGAGGCTAAATCTTCAAAGCCTTTATACGCCTTGCCGCCTCTTTTGTCCTCTCAATACTCGGGACAAGCGCAAACCGAACAAATCCCTCACCCGGGTTTACCCCGTCAACTTCTTCGCTCAAAAAACTGCCCGGCGTTGCAACAAGCGCAATATCCCCAGCAAGCATCTTTTTAGAAAACTCAACAGAAGTGTAACCCGCAGGCACTTTCTGCCAAATATAAAATGTCCCCGCAGGCACACTTTTTGGAAGCCCGATAGAGTCAAACGCCTCAAGAAGTATGTCTCTTTTCTGCTGATATTCATTCCTCATAATCTCGACATGGTCTTCATCTTTTAGCGCCTCAGTTGCCGCATCCTGAATAAATGTTGCAGTTCCGGAATCTATGTTTCCCTTGAGTTTCTTATATGCCTTAATGATTTTTTCATCACCCGCAAGCCAGCCAACCCGGTAGCCAGTCATCGCACTCCTTTTAGAAAGTGAGTTTATCGCAACTATGCCTTCCATTCCGTATTCCAGAATGCTGTGCGGTTTTTCATCAAAATACATTTCAGAATATGCTTCATCTGAAACCAGAATAATTTCATTCTCACGACAAAACGTAATAGCCCGTTTGAAGAATTCTTCTGTCGCCATTGATGCTGTCGGGTTGTTCGGGTAATTGAGCCACATTATCTTTGCTTTTTTTGCAGTATCAGAATCAATCTTCTCAAAATCAGGAAGATAATTATTCTCTTCAAGCAGGTTCATGAACACAGGGATTCCACGCGCAAACTGTGTTCCGCGCTCGTATGGAGGATAACCGGGGTTTGGAACAAGAACAACATCGCCCGGGTTCACAAATGCAAGCGGAAAATTAAACACCGCTTCTTTTGACCCAAGGCTTGATGCAATCTGCGTTGCAGGATCAAGTGTTACGCCAAAGCGCTTTTTAGTCCATGCAACAACCTCATGCAAAAATTCAGGTGTTCCTGCGTTTCTCGGATACCCTGCAGATTTTCTGGTGTCAATAGCTTTCTTTACAGCATTGCGTATTATCTCGGGTGTTGGTGTATCAGGGTCGCCGACACCAAAGTCAATTACATCAACTCCTTTTGCCTTCAACTCATCGCGCATCCTGTCAACTTCATCAAAAGCATAAGACTCAAGCGAACTTAGCACCTTATTCTCAGTTATCATCATTGTTTCCACACTCCATCAAAAACATCCTCTGCAGGGCCTGTCATATAGACATGGTTGCTCTTTTCATCCCACAATATTTTAAGATCTCCACATTTAAGGCGCACAGTTACGTCCCGCCCGGTCTTTTTGTTCAAAACGCATGCAACAGCCGACGCGCACGCACCTGTTCCGCACGCAAGAGATTCTCCAACGCCGCGCTCCCACACACGCATTTCAATCTCATGTTCATTCAGAACATTGACAAACTCAACATTAATCCTGTTGGGAAACAACTCATGATTTTCAATAATTTTTCCAAGACACTCAAATTCAGAAAAATCAACAGATTCCACAAAAATAACACAATGGGGGTTTCCCATCGAAACACAGGTAATATTCACATCCGTACCTCGAGCATCAAGCATTTCATCAATAACGCTCCCGTCTGAGCCGACCATCGGTATTTTTCCGCGCTCAAAAACCGGCTCACCCATATCAACCCGAACCATTGAAACACGTCCTGAAGAAATCACTTTCGGTTTTATGATTCCTGCAAGAGTTTCTATCTCAAACTCATCTGCATCAATTAGATTCCTGTCGCGCACGTATTTTGCGACGCAGCGAACCGCATTGCCGCACATCTCTGCCTCGCTTCCGTCTGGGTTAAAAATTCTCATCCGAAAGTCCGCCTTTTCAGAAGGCAGTATAAGAACCAATCCATCAGAACCCACGCCGAAGTGGCGGACACTTATTTTTTTTGCCAGCTCTTCCGGCTCTTTGACATCCTCTTCAAGGCAGTTGACAAAAATATAATCGTTTCCGATTCCATGCATTTTTGTGAATTTCATACCGATTCCTGCTCCCGCAGAATATCATCAAGTGTCTGGCGCCGCCTTATAATTTTTGATGTCGCCCCATCAATCATAACTTCTGCCGGAAGCGGGCGCGAGTTGTATGTGGACGCCATTGAAAAACCATATGCTCCGGCATCCAGTATTGCCAAAATACCGCCCTCACAAATTTGCGGCAAAGCTCGAAGAACTTTTCTGTTCTCAGTAAAAACATCCCCTGTCTCACAAAGGTTTCCTGCAACCAGATATTCTTTTTTGCTTGTTGAGTCAACATTATCGCAGACCACAATTTCCTGGTAAGACCCATACATTGCCGGGCGCACAATAGTGTTGAACCCTGCATTGACTCCGACAACAGGAATGTTTTTCTCCTCAACAGTGTTTGCCTCAACAAGAAGTATGCCTGCATCCCCCGCAATAAATCTTCCTGGCTCAATTGCTACCACAGCATCCACGCCTGATGACTTTATCTTCTCATAAATACCTTTAGCATATTCATCCACAGGAAACAACTTCTGTGTTTCAGTGTATGGTATACCAGGACCTCCGCCAAAGTCAATAAAAGAAAGCTTTTGTCCGGTTAATGTTTCTATTCTTTTTGCAG
Source organism: Candidatus Nanohalarchaeota archaeon (assembly GCA_017610545.1). GTDB lineage: Archaea > EX4484-52 > EX4484-52 > EX4484-52 > B79-G9 > JAFCBV01. The sequence goes on from JAFCBV010000061.1 coordinate 2,635, forward strand.
TATCAATTGTTTTGTCAACAGACGATAAAAATGTCGGAACATCCTCTTTCAGCCATCCCGAACCAATATGCTGGTGTAAGCCAACAATATTGAATCCTGCTTTTTTTGCTTCAAGAACCGCATCCTCAAGCTTGTGTTCAGGTATTCCGAACTTAACATATTTTCCCGCAGTTATTGTGTTGGAATGGTGCCCTGCTCCGCTTCCCTCGCCAGGATTCCAGCGTATGGAAATATCAAGTTTTTTGTCTGTGAGTTTTTGGAGTCGCTTAATTTGCGACACAGAATCAATGTTAAGAAAAACACCTGTTTCAAGCAGGCGAATCAAATCATCATTGCTGACACTCGTACCGGTAAACATTATGCGCTCTTTTGGAAATCCTGCCCTAAACGCAGTTTCGACCTCAAGCGGCGAAACTGCATCAATGTATGCACCCGCATCTTTCAGGGTTCGAAGAACTTCAAGATTAGAATTCGCCTTCATTGCATAATGTATGCGCACATTTTGATTGTGTTTCAAAAACGCATTGTTCAACTCATTAAAATTTTCAAGAATTCTCTTTTTGTTATATACATAAAGAGGCGTTCCGTATTTTTCTGCCAACGCTCTTGCGCTCATGCCACCGATGTAAAGCAAGTTATCTTTTACTTCCAGATGCCCTTCTTTTTCCCACCACATTCTGACTCACCGAAATAACTGCAAGTCCTTCAGAACAGCATCCATCTTTATCTTTGTAGCATCTGTGACATCAATCAACGGCAGTCGCGGCACACCGACAGGAATACCCATTTTCCTGAGCGCATAATGTACCGGGCTTGGGTTTGTTTCAAGAAACAATGCATCGTATAACGGGCGAAGTGTCTGGTCTATTTTTTCTGCACCCTCAAAGTTTTTTGAAAGCGCAAGGCCGACAGACTCCGAAGTCCTCTTGGGGTCCACATTCGCAGCAACAGAAATACTTCCCGTCCCACCAGCCCTGATAAGGTCGATGTTTATTCCGTCATCACCTGAAATGACAGAGAAATCCATATTTGTTGTCGCATCAATTATCTTTTTTATTTGTTCCATATTACCCGACGCCTCCTTCACAGCAATTATGTTTGAGTGCTCCTCTGCAAGGCGCACAGTTGTTTCAGCCTCTATATTTTTCCCGGTCCTTCCGGGAACATTGTAAAGAATAATCTTGCCATCAATTTTTGAGGCAATCGCAGAATAATGCTGAAATATCCCTTCCTGCATTGGCTTGTTCTGATACGGGGATATCTGAAGATGTGTTGTGATGCCAAGGTCTTCAATCTCTTTCGCAGCAGAAATTGCCTCGCGCGTACAATTTGAGCCGTCCCCTGCAAGAACAGGCACACGCCCGTTAACATGCTCCAGAGAGTTTTTCATAAGGCTTATTTGCTCGTTCCATGTAAGTGAACAAGCATGGCCTGTGCAGCCCGCAACAAGAACGCCTGTAACGCCTCCGTTTATTACATAATCAATAAGCTGGTTCATCGCTTCTTGGTCCACAGGATTGTTAAGCGCATCCCCGTTGTCTTTTATAGGGGTCACAAGCGCAGGATAACACCCACTAAATGCCTTAGCCATTGTTACCACACTCCAAAATACTCTTCATCATGTCATCCATACTATAGAATCCTTTTTTGCCGGATATCCATTCCGCAGCACTCACAGCGCCAACAGCAAAACCTGCTCTTCCGCGCGCAGTATGCTTAAGCTCAACCGTATCTGCCTTTGAATCAAAACCGACCACATGCGTCCCGGGAAAGTTACCTGCCCGAACACTTGCGACATGAAGCTCTTCAGGCTTGATTTTACGGTCAACCACACCGTATTCGGCCTTTGATTTTCTCTCAATCCCTGCAAGGACCAGCTCACCGAGCTTTTTTCCGGTTCCTGACGGACTGTCAAGCTTCTGGTTATGATGAAGCTCGTAAAGATAAGGATCATATTCAGAAAACCTGTCAAAAAGTCTTGACGCGTTTTCGATTATTTTGAAGAAAAGATTCACACCTATTGAAAAATTCTGGGCATAAATTATGCCAACATCATTTTTTTCTGCAAGTTCGCGAACCACATCAATTTGGTCATACCATCCTGTTGTGCCAATCACAATGTTTTTCTTGTGTTCGGCAATCTTTTTCACATTCTCAAGAACAACAGCAGGCGCTGTAAAGTCTATGCAGACATCAACATCTTTCATGATTGTGTTATTCTCATTCGAGATTATGCCGTAAAGACCCTTAACACTCTGTTTCTTATGGAAACTGCCGCCAACCCACATAAAGCGCATATCAGGAAAATGACTGGCCACCTCATAGAATTCACTCACACCTTTCCTTAGTGTCAGACCGCCAACA
>JAFCBV010000062.1 GCA_017610545.1 Candidatus Nanohalarchaeota archaeon
GGGTTTCTTGATAATCCGGTTTTTAATTACCCCAAATTAGAGGGAATTAAAAATTAGACCGCAGTCTATAATCTTAGAATAAAAGCTAAATTGAGAAAAAACAACTATGGAAACTTGGGCTCGGACAGGATGGAAACCATTTAACTAAACTATACGGAATGTGCTCCGCGAACATAGTCTTACCCCATCCGAGACTTATTCCTCGATGATTCTTTTCTGAAGGGTCAGCATACGACCTCATCCCCATTCATGCCAAGTTTCGCCTTTGCATGTAGGTCCTCATCGAACTATACTAGGTATGCCTGGAATATATACTTTCTCCTGAATTTCCGACAAAAAAATGCATTAAAGTAATAAATATATTAAGTTTTTTGTATACAGTATGCATTAATAGCAAGACGGATAAGAAAAAATTATTTACGGAACGGTGACTTCATGCTTAAGAAGCGCGAAAAAAAGGTTTTAATTGAGCTTTTAGAAAATGGCAGAAAACCGGACAAACATATCGCAAAAGACATAGGAACTACCCAGACAACAGTCACAAGAATACGCCAGAAGCTTGAGCGCGATGAATATGTTGAAAACTACCGCGCAAGGGCGAATTTGAAGAAGGCCGGGCTTTCCATAATAATCACAACCGTTTTCGAGTGGACAGACCAGACAAAGCAGGACAGATTCAATGAGGCAAAGAAGTATATTCTCGCCCACGAGTCTGTTGTTTTTTTCGGGCGCGGCGAGGGTATGAGTGGCAAGACCGCTATAATAATAACCGTTCACAAGAACTATCATGACTATGACGACTTCATGAAGGGATTGCGCAGAAAGTGGGATATGTACATACGCGATCTGGAGTATTTCACGACCGCTATTGACGGCATATACAAGCGCTTCTGCACAAAAGACGCCGTAATACATAGTTTGAAAGAAAGCGAATAGTGTGAACGGTCACTATGTGCTTATAATACAATCTCATTATCGTGATATCTCAATATATGAGTTCAAAAGACAAAAACAACAATTTCTGTCAAGAATAAATCCTAGGAAAAAACAATCCTTGCATCAGCAGCAATCGCGCCCTGCTCGTTTACAATAAGCGGGTTTATGTCAAGCTCGCTTATATCCTCTTTTTCAACCATTTTTGATACAGAAAGAAGCGTTTTTACAAGTGCCTTGAAGTTTACAGGATCGCTGCCGCGAAAGCCCTTTAGAAGAGGCAACGCCTTGAGGTCGCGCACCATTGAAATGACATCATTCTCAACCACAGGGATTACACGAAAAGATGTGTCGCGAAGGACCTCCGCGAACACACCTCCTGAGCCAAGCATCAACGTATGCCCAAAAAGAGAGTCAATAGATGAGCCAACTATCAATTCTACACCAAATGCCTGCTTTTCTACAAGAACTCCGTCAATTTTGGCATCAGGATTGTATTTTTTTGCGCTTGAAAGTATTTCTGCGTACTTATATTGCAGGTCAGGCAAAGACCATACATGCGTTGCGATGGCTCCGGCCTCTGTTTTGTGTAGTATGTCACTTGACATGACCTTGAGTACTACCGGATATTCTATTTTCTCTGCAAAAGCCACGGCATCAGTAACACTTTGAACAAGCTTTGACTTTGGAAACGATATATTGTATTTCTTCAAAAGGCGATGAGATTCTATTTCAGTTAAACGTTCCATGCAGTTTTAATGTTTTTACCTGCATATATAACTTAGGTGGCCCGATGAAAATAAGAGTGTTTTATGACGGCGAAGAATATGTTGTTGAGATAAATAGCAACAGCAAGATTATTGATTTGCTAAACAACATAGGCGTGAACCCGGAAACGGTTATTGTCTCTAAGAATGATTCATTTGTCCCTGAGACAGAAACCGTAACTGCAAGCGATAAGATCGATGTTTTTCGCGTTATTTCCGGCGGATGATGCCTGGCAAACCTTTAAAAGCCTTTCTGTTCTAATCACACAATAGTGACAACTATGAGATCAAAATTGCTTTTAGTTTTTGCAGCAGCATTTATTCTTTTCCCTGGCCTTGCCCATGCCACGTTTAATATTGATGTTCAAAGACTCGAGATAAACCCCACGCACCCTCATGTTGGTGATGAGATTTCAGTTGAGGCGCGCTTCTACATAAGCGGACCTCGTGACCCAAAAGTAAAGCTTTACCTGTATGTTGACGGTGAGCTAAAGGCAAGCCATATTGACTTCTATGACCTTCGAACAAGCTACCATACTTTCAGGTTTGACACAGACAGTATGTATGCAGGAAAGAAAGAGATTGTTGTAGAGGCAGAGGTATATGACGGAAGCCGCCTAGATGACCATTCTTCAAGAAGGGCAGAGATATATTTAGAGGATGATGACGGCGTTTCAACAGCACACGACATAACAATAACGCAGATGTCGTTTAAGACCCCGGTTCTTGCCGGTGAGAAGTTCGGCGTGACCGCCTTTGTCAAAAACACAGGTGCGCTTGAAGAACGCGATGTCCGCGTATTCGTGCGCATTGGCGATGAAGTCGAGAGAAGCGATTATTTTGATATAAAGCGTGGCGAGACACGCGCAAAGACAATATATATAAGAGCCCCCGAAACTGCAGGAACCTACAAAGTAACAATTGAGGCAGAGAACCGGGCGTCGCACACAGTTGAAAGCAAGATTGATGTTGTTTCAGCATCACTCTCAATGAATATTGTTCCGGAGACTACATCCGTCGGGCAGTGGATAACTGTTTCAGGCTACGCACTTGTCGGCGCAGACCGCCCTGCAGGTACAGTAAGTATCTACAAGGACGGTCAGTATGCCACAAAAGCATACCCTGATGGCAGCGGCTATTATTCTACATCTGTAAGATTCTTCAACATTGGGCGGCACAGCATTGCTGTTCGTCTCGGTGATATTGAAAAATACGCTGTCGTGAGGGTCGGAGAAGAGACTCCCGAGCCGGATTACCGGCCTCCGGCAGACCGCGATGGAAAAACTATTATTATAGTGCAGGATGGTGTTGTCAAAATAATTACTGATGGCACAGAAGTGATACCAGGCGATTCAGACGGTTCCGCAGTGGTAGAAGAGCCGCTCAAGCCATATGTTTCAGTATCTCCCTCTGCAAAGGAAATCTATGTGGAGCAGTATCGTGCGAACACAATGTATCTTGAGGTCTCAAATCATCTGGGAAGAACAGCCAATTTCAATATAAAGACTGACTTTGACCAAAGGCTGGTGTTCTCTCCGGAAGTAAAGACAATAGGAAATGGTGAAACAAAGACATTCGCACTTGTTTTCAACCCGGGAGACTATTTTTCAGGGTTTATAGCAGGCGCCATTAACGTTTATGAGGAAGACCTGCTTATTGAATCCGTTCCTGTAAGTGTTTTTGTCATCCAGAAAAGAGCAAAATCAGCTGAGGCTGTAGAGTCCGCGGTCAGCACTCCCAAATCCTTTACAGTATATTATATTCTCATAGGGCTCGTTGCGTTGATTGCAGCAGGCTCTTTAGCACTGCATTTTCGAAAGCAACGCCCGCTTGAGCCAAAGGTGCTTGCAGCAACAGGCGCAAGAATGGCCGGGAAAATGCGCACAGCAGGGTCGATGCAAAGAAAGTTAAATGTGAGAAATATGAGGAACATATTCCGCGTTCCGTGGAGTAATGTGATATGTTGATTGGATGGAGGAGAAGTTTATGAATAAAATATTTGTGTATGTAATGGGTTTTCTTTTTATTGCCTCTGTAATGGGCGCAGGAGTCGGCTATGCAGAGGACGAGAGGTACTCTGTTGACATTTTGATTAGCCAGCATGAAGTATCGACATGTCCTGCCGGTGGAGGGCAGATGCTATTTGCCACCATGAAGAATACAGGCACAAATACCGATTCATACCGTCTTACAGCCGATCGGGACTGGGTGGTCATGCCTGAAGTAACGCTTGCACCCGGAGAGGAACAAAGAGTGGGGATACTTGTCGCAATAGGCGACCCGGAAGTTCTTCCGGGAACATACAACCTTGAGTTTGAGTTTCATTCTGCAAGGTCAAATAACGTCTTTAAAGATAATATTATTATAAAAACCCTTGATTGCCCTGGTGTTGTTCTTGAGCCAGCATCAAAGGCATTTTCAGGATGCATGGGTGAAATAATTACTGCACGACTGATTATGAAAAACCTCGGCAATATAGCAGATTCATTTATTGTAGAATCAACAGGCGGAGCCCTGAGTAATGAAAGCATAGTGCTTGAGAGCGGGGAAGTAAAAGAGGTTTATCTTTACGTCACACCTGCTGAAGGGGACGAGAAAATAACCGTTAGTGTGAAATCTGCAGTTTCATATGCACGCGCAAGCACCTCAATGGTTTTTAACGGGCGCGATTGCTATTCATTTGAGCTTTCACTCGAACCCGAATATGTGCGCGCATGTGTTGAAGACGGTGCTGATTTCGCAGTCAGGATTACAAACACAGGAGAGCGCGAGGATGTGTATTCTATAATTTCAAACATTGGAAGCACGTCTGAGCAGGACGTAGAGGTTTTAGCAGGCAATAGCAGAATACTTGTTTTGAATGTCATGCCCGGAGAAATAGGTATCCACGAGGTCATTGCCGAGGTTGTGTCAAAACACGATGGCACCAGCCTTCTTGCAGAGGCAGAAATAGGGCTTGAAACATGTTATGGATTTGACGTCGAAATTGTGCCTGAAATGCTCTTGTCTGAGAACTACAGTGGTATATTGTCATCTGTTGTGATAAATAATACCGGTATTCGAAAAGACAATTACTCAATAAGAATTGAAGGGCCTTTTTGGATGGATCTTCTTCCGGAAGAGTTGACAATTGATACAAACGCAACAAAAAAATCATATGTCTATGTAAGCCCTGTTTACGGCATTGAGAACAAGACATACACTGCTGATGTGTTTGTGACATCCATTAAGACCGATATGGTCGTTGAGCGGAAGTTTGAT
>JAFCBV010000063.1 GCA_017610545.1 Candidatus Nanohalarchaeota archaeon
TTACGAATACAACAATGGGCGTATCAACCAATTTTTTGTTTCATTAATAATTGTTACCCAAGCGAGTGAGAATTGAATTTAACAACAATTAAACGCATAAAAACTTCGCTTTTTAACACGATTGGTGGCGTAAAGCGCACTTTCTCTGGATTTTGCGTTACGGCATGGTGCTTGGGAAAACTTTATATGCGCCGTTTGTCAACTCAATTTATGGATGATTCGCCAAAGAAAATAATAAATCTTTCTCCGCAGGAGAGGTATCGTCTGGTGGGCAGGCTTATTGAGGAATTGAAGTTGAGGAAGTATTCCTAGAGACTGGAAAGGTCTATATTTCTGTTGTCAAAAACTTTTTGAAGTCCGGTCTTTCGCCGAGGTCTTTTATGCTCTTGAATACTGACAAGAGCTGCTCGACAATGAGGGGTAGTTACTTTGCATTAAAGTTTTTTTACGAGAATGCTCTTGACCAAAAGTTTGATGAAAGAATACCTCTTGCCAAAAGGAAATTCAAATTGCCTGTTATCTTGAGTAGGGAAAATGTGAAAAAGATGATACGAATGACGCAGAATGCAAAGCACAAGCTTGTTTTAATATTCCTTTATTATTCGGGCATGAGATTGAATGAGGTTCGAAACATAACGTGGCAAGATATCGATTTTGAGCGCGAAATCATTCACTTAAAGGTTGCAAAGGGTAACCGGGAACGGGTTGTTTTTTTGCATCCTGTTCTGGCTGAAGAGTTGAGGCAGCACGATATCACAGGACACTACATCTTGTTTTCACAGAGAAACAAAAAATACAGCAAAAAAACCATACAGGAACTTGTCAGGCGGTCTGCCAAAAGGGCAGGTGTTCACAAAGCAGTTAGCCCGCATAAATTAAGGCATAGTTTTGCCACACATCTGCTTGAAGGCGGTGCGGACATAAGGCACATACAAAAACTTTTAGGCCATAAAGACATAAGAACCACAGGCATATACACGCATGTTACGAGCCATGATGTGGTGAAGCTTGCAGCGCTTTTGTAAAAATCAGAAATCTAACAACTTTTGAAGTAATACCGTGGCATAACAACCTTTCGGCAGCTTAAAGCGCAAAACAACCTTTTGCTTTCCCCCGAATATTTCGTCTTTGTCGACTTCGAGAATTTGAAAGTCAGAAAACTTCTCAAATGCTTTTCTTGAGTTTCCTTCAGACGATATTTCCGGGAACTCTTTTATTGAGAAATCTTTTGGCTTGATTTTTTCTTTTTTCAGAAGTCTTTTGATATGTTTGTCTGCAGGGGTTTCGAATATGCGCGCTGAATAGTTGGTTCCAACTAAAGGAATTTCAAGCGCAGGATCAAATACGCTGTCTTTTTCCATGAGCTTTAGCGCTTCATTGAATATGTGGCTTTGGTATGCGTGGATGAGCATTTTCTGCAAGCCTGGCGGAAGGCGCCTGAGTGCGCCGATATAATCATTAGGGTATGTAATAAGATGTGCAAGCATAGCGCGCTCATATGCATATTTTCTTGGAAATAGGGAAAGTGCCTTCTTTCTGTCTTTTTTTGCAGTGCGCCTTATCTTTTTGATGTCATCGGGCTCACTATCAAATGTTTTGCATACATATGTTTCCACAGCTTCCTTAAATTTTCCCTGCAAAATCAGCTTTCCGCAAACCGCGCTTACAGGTCTTGTGGTGCCAAAGCGCTGGGGGCCGAAGTAGTTTGGAAAGCACCCATTCATCTTTTCCGCAGAGGACTCAATTTCGCTTTTTATTTTTTCAGGTTTTCCGGAAAGATTGCGCAAAGTGATTGTGAAGCGGTTTCCCCATAGCAGGCCAAGAGCAATCTTGTCGCCGCGCCCAGTCAGCGAGATTTTTATATTCGGGAGGCTTATTTTTCCAACAACTTCTTTGTTGAGTTTGTAGAATGAGACTCTTTGTGCGCTCACCGCCTGTTTGTCTTTTACACCAGCATATGTGATTCTTTCCGGGCGCACGCCGAGGGCATGGGCGATTTTTTGCGCAGCCTGCATTGTGTCTATATTGCGCTTCTCAAGAACTATGTGCAGAAATTTTCCTTCTCCGCCGGAATAAGAATACTTTCCGTTGATTTCAAGAACTTTGTTGTCAGGCGTTATTTCCTCGACTATGAAGTCTTCGGGGATGTGTTTTAGGATGTAGTCCATGTTATTTTTTCGTGTTGCTGATTATAAAGAGTTTGCATGGCAAAAGCTAAACTAATTTTCAGTAACAGAACGACTTATTCTTTCTGCAAAACACTCAAATCATCCGCTTTTGCAAGCGCGAACTTGCGTTGGAACTCACGGATAAGCGAATCAATGTCAGAGCGCATTCTTTCAAGTTCTTCAACTACGCGCTCTTTTTCCTTGTCAAGCTCTTTTGCAAAGCGGTAAGGCTTTGTTGCGCGAAGAAAGTCATCCATTTCAACCATGGAGTATCGCGTTGTGTTCATTTCTCTTGCAATGCTTTGGACAACCTCGCCAAGAAACTGGTTTGAGGCAACCTTTACTTTAGAAGAAATCATTTTTCCGGGCGCGCCCTTCTTTATCTGGCGCACTACGACAGCGTTTGGGAATGGGAGGGACTCGTCCTGGACCTCATCGGTTTCCTGGACTTCTGGCTCTGTGGTCTCTGCATCTTCATTAATAGACTCTTCCTGTACCGTTTCTTCAGGAACATCTTTTATTGTTTCGACAATTTCTTCTGCTTTTTTATCGGCCATAAGAATTCCTCCTTCTCTGTATAATCTGGATTTTAAGCTTTAAATTGATTCGCTTAGGTTTGGGGTGAATACGTGTCGGGAACTCAATTTTGGGGTCTTTGAGGGCATGATGGGACCGAAATATCCGCTGTTTTGACTGGTTTGGGTTATGATGAAGTTGTGTCTGAATAGAATCGTTTTTTTCTAGAATCGTTATTAATCTTTGAATGCAAATAGCTTCATGCCTAAACAGCATATTTTTGTAGTGCAGGAGCACCATGCAACTCATCTTCACTGGGACTTTCGCATTGAGGTTGAAGGCGTCCTGAAAAGTTGGGCTGTTCCGAAAGAGCCCCCTCTTGAAGCGGGTGTAAAGCGCCTTGCTATTGAAGTTCAAGACCACGTTCTTGAGTATGCCGATTTTGAAGGTACGATCCCTGAAGGGCAGTATGGCGCAGGCACTGTAAAACTCTGGGACAAAGGGACTTATGTCCCTGAAAAGGTTTCTGATAAAGAGATTTTGGTTGAACTGCGCGGAAAAAAGATGAATGGAAAATATGTTCTCGTGAAAACGCATTTTCGGGGTGCGAAGAATTCGTGGCTTTTGTTTAAGAGGAAATAGGTGTTTAATACCTATGATGCGCAACCGCTATCGCAACCGCAATCCATGCAAGGCTTCCGATCATTATAAGAAGTAGCGCAAGCGCAAGCGAGCCATAGTATGATGCCTGTGTTACACCAATAGTCCATTCAAGGTGTCCTGCAATCCAGACACCTGCAAGAACCAGCACAGAGCCTGCAATCCAGAACAATGCAAGCTTTCCTTCAGGCAACTCTTTTTTTGTAACCATATTACTCTGGTATGTAGTTTGGCGAATTACTTAATATAGTTTACTTCAAAAAGATGCCTATGTCTCTTAAAAAAGGCTCCTTTCACGGCGATCCGAATATAGGCCTATTTGCCTTTGCAACTGACAAGTATCTATTTGCTGCGGATGACAGCATACATGCTGACAATCTGAAGGTTCCTGTGGTCGCGTCCACTATATCGGGCACACAGCTTTGCGGAATGTTTGCTGTCGGAAACTCACATGGAATCATTTTGCCTGTAATGGCTGATAAATTAGAGATTAAGCGCATTTGTACACAGATGAAAAAGATTGGCGTAAACGTGCTTTGCCTTGACAGCAAACAAAATGCGATGGGAAACATGATGTTGTGTAATGACAAGGGCGCGCTTGTGAGCCCGGAGCTGAAGTGCTACAAGAAAAATATTGAAGCCTGCCTTAAAGTGCCGGTTACTTTTGGAAAGCTACTTGACTTGGACATTGTGGGCTCTGTGTGCCTTGCGACAAACAAAGGATTTCTTTTGAATATGCATGCAGGCGACGATGACTTTGAGTTGGTAAAAAAAGTTCTTGGTACTGATGGAGACATTGGCACAATAAACTTTGGCGGACAGTTTGTTCGAACAGGGTTGGTTGCAAACACATCCGGTGCGATTGCAGGTTCAAGAACATCAGGGCCCGAACTTTCAAGAATAGAAGAATCACTGGGATTTATTTAGTTTGGACACTTTCTTTCTTCTGCGCAAGATTAGATAGTCTGCATATTCTTTGAGCACGGTTTCAACTAGAACGAAAACTATCGGACCCACTATAATGCCTGGCGCACCCATTACAATCGGGCCTGCAAAGAAACCGAGGAATATTGTAAGGGGGTTGACGCTTGCTTTTTTTGCGCCAATAGACGGGCGTATTATCATGTCTGTTGCAAGGTTCAGCACCAAGAATCCGTACATGACCACAAATACTGCGGTGTTCATGCTACCAATAGAATATTCGTATAATCCTACCGGAACATATATCATCCAGACACCGAAAACAGGCAAAAAGCTGAATAAGCCGGACAAAAGGGCAAGAAGCGCTGCATATGGGATGCCAAGAGCATAATACCCAACCCATGCCAGTGTTCCGGTTATGATTGCCATTGTGATGTATGAAAGAAAGAGTACATCAAAGCTTTTCTTTAATCCATCTATTATGCTTGTGAAGAGCAGGCGTTCTTCAATTTCAAGGCTTTCTATGAATTTTGTTGCGTACTCGACAATCCTGCCACCATCTCTTATGAAATGATATGTTGCAAAAATGTATATTGCCAGGTTTAAGAGCAGACGCGGAATGCCCTGGAAAAAAGTCGCCGCACTGGATATTGCACTATCTGTGATGTGATTGAG
>JAFCBV010000064.1 GCA_017610545.1 Candidatus Nanohalarchaeota archaeon
CAAAAGGCAGATATTGGATCACTTGTGGCATCAGTACACATAGATGGTGTTGCAATGGACTGTGGTCTTGGAAAACTCTATATCAGAAACGGTGTTGGAAACCTGTACTGTACAGGAGAATTCACAAACTCCAACCCTAAGTCAGAATACCACATAACTGCCCAGACATCATATAACTATTATGTCTCAAGGGCTGCAACAATAAAGGTCTCTGACTCCAAAGACGTAGGCGATGTAGACGTTGCATAGATTTGAACGATCATAGACTTTAGCCAGGGGGTGCTTCACGGCACCCTCTTGCGTTTTTCTTTTTCTAAACGCTTAAATACTATATCTGACAAAAGACCTGCATGGTATTCAGAAAATATTTTCCTCTTTTGCTTGTTTTTGCTATCCTTGGTTGCACCCAATCACAAGGCGGGGGCGATGCCGGAGTAGCCATACAGGACTTTTACTTTAAATCCGCTGAAATAGGGGATGATGAAGTAGTCAGCGCATCCTTCAGCGTTGCGAATATTGGTTCAAAAACAGTTTCAGGGGATATTTATGTCTGGTTTTACGGACCTCTTTTTATGTCATCAAACGCGTGGCAGATAGAGCCTGAGGGAACTATTGACCTTACAAGCGGTGAAGCTGTTATTAATGGAGAGACGTTTTATCCTTCAATCCCTGAAAAAGACATTCCCGGCTCTATAAAAAACTATGATATACTGCTTAGACCTCCTGATGTTCCTGACGGGGCAACGCAAAGCTACACATTCTATGCAGAAATCTGCTATCCTTACAGCACCACAGCCCTCGCAGAGATTACATCGGTCTCAGAGAACGAGTTTCGTGTTCAGGAAAGAACGGATCCACGCATGTCCGGAACAGAAAACACGCGCGGTCCTATAAGATTAACATACTCATCCCGAAAAGATATACGCTCATCAAAGCAGATACCGATTGCATTCACTGTGACAGACCTCGGCGGAGGATATGCAACATCACCTGACAGCGGGTGTATGAAAGACATCAGCGCAACCGAAAGAAACCGTGTGGAAATTGCAGTGCTTGTTGACGGGAGCCCGGACGGGCTTGACTGTGGAGAAGGCAGCAACACAGCAACAATTGATATGATTAGCAATAATGGAATTGCTTTTTGCAGTTATGATGTTCCCGACAGGACCTCTCCCACAAGAACGCATTATGTGTCTGCTATTGCAAGATATATGTATTATTCGAGAAGCACTACAGACATAATTGTCGAGGACTCTTACTACCAGTGATGCCTATATCAACAGCTATAAATACTGGCTTTCTCGAATTAGTAATGGGGTCATAATGAATACACGAGTCTTATTTTTAACTGCAGTTGTTATGTTTTCGCTTGGCTGTACAGGCAGCAATTATTCTACTAATGCAGGGGCACAAATAAACGAGCTTTCTTTTGACTATGTTCAGATTGCAGGTGGTGAATTCGCAGAGCTTCTCCTGACAATAGAGAATGTCGGCGTAAAGACAATGAACGGGAACTCAAAAGTGTGGATATACAATGTACCCTTCTCTGATAATGCGTGGTCTCTTGCCAGCATAAACGGAGATACAACAAATAAGGACATTATACTTAACGGAGAACTTATCGCGACAACGAACTTCCAGCCTTATGACGTACAAACTGGTGCAAGCGGTGCACAGATTTCAAAGGTAATGCTATTTAAGGCCCCGGCCGTCCCGTCAAGTATGAAAGAAAAATATGAATTTACTGCGCGTATGTGCTACCCCTACCGCACAACCTCAACGAGCATAATAACCTCGGTCTCTTCGCAGGAGTTCAAAGCCACGACAGGTATTGAAGGCAATGCAGGCACAATAAACTCTGCAGGACCAATACAAATTGCATTGAAGGGAGATAACCAGATACGAAGCGCAACAAGAATACCTCTTCCATTTATCATCAACAACGTGGGCGGCGGGTACCCGACTAAAAGAGACAGTGGCACAGATTGTACAGGCGAGGTTGCAGACACGCCATCTTATCAAAGAAACCGGGTTCTGCTAACCATCTCTGTTAACGGGGATGCCACTGACTGCACAGATAAGGAAATCTCTCTTAATGACAAAGGGCAGGCTGTTGTCTGGTGCAATTATGAGTTTACAGGCACCAATCCAAAGAACGAATACCATATAACTGCGACAATTCTCTACAACTACTTCATCACACGAAGTGCAGAAATAGAGGTTGAGGGCGTAATTAGCGCAGAAGACTCGTTTCCTGTCGGAGGTGGTGGTGGTAGTGGAGGTGGCGGAACAATTGTTACGTCCGCGCTATTGAAGAGCATTTGCGACCAGAGCGGCCAGACATTGTATGGCGATACGCCGGTGCCTGTTTGCGCAGATGCCTCTGCAAGCGAAACTGTTTTCAATTATCCGGGAACAGAAATAAAAGTTCTTGCACAACCGCTTGCGGGAGATATCACTAATTTGAAAACGTACCTCGGTTCAAAATACAACACTGCAACGGTAAAGACATTTAACACGCACGACCTGACAGCCAAGGACCTCAATATGGATGATCTAAGCCTTGCAGACATTGATTCCTGGTATATAAGCAGCCAGTATAGGAAAACCACACTGACAGATAGTGTATATGTGTGGTGTGAAAACAATAACTGCGCAACAGCAACGAAATATGAACCTTATGTAAAGCCTCTCGGGCTTCTTGATGCCCTTTGCAGCAGTTGCGGGACAACAACAGTCCATTTAGTTGAAAAAGCAGACATACTAAAAGAGACAGTCACTTTTGCAGATCATAGAATTGGCGGGAGCGGGATGCTGCTCAAAAACATGGAAAGCATAAACAGCATGAGTCCAAATGACTTCCTTAACCAGCCGGTTTACGGCCTGAAAATAACATCAATAAATGGAAAATCTGTAAGCGAAATGACTAAAGACAGTGCAAAAATCAGCACCATAAACATGGAAGACTTTTATCTTAAATACCTCATAGACGGCGATGATGTAGAATATCGCTATCAAGCAGACTATCCAATGTATGGAACAGACATGGAACTACCAACTGGCGCCTCTTCAGGAGAAACCATTTCCAGTAACTTGAACGCCGGTTTTGTGCACAGTGTTGAGCCAAAACACAGCCACAACTCGCTTCTTGACCACATATCCTGCGGAGGCAGCATTACTTACAGCCAGACAACCCATTCATTTTGTATAGTAGAGGTATCTCTCTACAAGGGAGAGAAGCCGCCATTTGATACATTTAGTGCAAGCACGACAGCTGAATGCACTGCAAAGTGCAGTACAGCAGACGCTTCCGGAGGCTGCACCAGCGCAATAATTGGTACATTTGAGTGTAAGGGAAGCAGTGTAATACAGTATTATTTGGGCGAATCGTTTGAAAAAGACTATGGCTGCCCAACAACCGCTCCTTGCTTCTGCTACAAGACAATTGAAAGCGGTCTTTCAAGCGCAGAGAAGTTGCTTCTTTGCGGAAGTTGATAAAATATGAAAAAAACTTCACTTTTTGCTGTAATTATGGTCGCCATTAGCCTTGGGTGTAGTGTGTCTAGCTCACCTGTGGGTCCGGGGCTTATGATAAAGGAGTTCCAATTCACCCCGAATTACCTAAACGCGGATCAGAAAACAGCCCTTACGCTAGTAGTACAAAACAAAGGAAGTAAGAACATAGAGGGCGCATACGCAGAAGTCTATGGTTTCGGTGAAGAAAGCAACATGTGGTTGATTTCAGGCGGAGAAACGGGAACCACGACAAGCCAATTCAACCTCCGGGCTCCGTCAAGCTTCACAAACAATGTGGGTGAGGAAAAACGGTTTGTCTGGCTTATGAGCAATAATGATCTGATACCAAAGGACGCAGTGCGCCCTTATACTGCTAACGCCCGCGTGTGCTATCCATACGAGACTTCTGTGCTTGCCCGGGCTGAAATCATAAGCGAGAATGAGTGGATGTCAAACCCACCAAGCCAACACCAGATAGCGGTCACTCAGACAACAGGGCCTGTCAGGATAACAATTATCTCAAAGCAGCCCGTGATAATGTCGAGCAAGGTCGCGCTTGAGCTTTTGGTTGAGAATGTAGGCAGCGGAACTGTTGCAAAAGAAGGGTACTGCGGCGAACTTTACGGCGGGTCTTCAATAGACACTGATAAGCTCAACCGCATTGACATGAAAATTACGGGAATTTCTGATGACTGTGTGATCGAGGGGGACGAGAATCTATTCCTTGAACAAGGGAGATACCAGAGAATCACGGTATCGTGCGCTGTAAGTGGGATTGACGCACCTATAACAACCGCAGACATACAGATTAGCCTAAAGTATGACTATTACCTTGATGCACGGGCAACTGTGAGGGTGGATGGGCCTGTTGTGCCTGGTGGTTCATCGGATCCATCCACACCATCAGAACCAAGTGTAGATATACTGGCGCTTCCGGTGCCGGCAGTTGATGGAACTATGGTAATAGAAACGCTTGATAAATATACAGGAAGTTGTGATGTGGAAACAGATATTACAGTTAAAGTTTCCGATAGTGTTGACGGCATTATTACCACATATAAGTTTAAAGGAACACTCAACAAAGATGAAATAAAGCTGGCATGCACAGCATCTCCATGTACGGGGGATGTCGTTACAAAACCGCTTGGTACAATAGTTCTTGTGAGAAACGATGACCGTGAAGCTCGAATAACCATTACGTATGATAGTGGCGAGAATGAATGCACGTTTTCATCAAGTATTGCGTGAATATCTCTTTTTGGTTGCTAACAATTGTTTTTGCGGTTATTAACTATATTGTCATAATGCTATATTGATATCTCAATATAAAAAAAATAAAAAA
>JAFCBV010000065.1 GCA_017610545.1 Candidatus Nanohalarchaeota archaeon
TGTTAATCTATTTTGGAGTGTAATGTCCACACGCTTCAAAAAGCTCATTTAGTTCCTCAAGAAGGTCATGGAGAACCTGTTCTCGCACGAAAAGAATGTCAATAGAACACCCAACGGATGTGGGTTCTATTGTATCGCTCTTTTGTGAAATATCGTCACCAGTAAATTCATATACCTCTTGAGTATTTTTTCGGACACCCACCACGCCTTCATACTTTTTATCCACGTTTTCATACACATATTTAAACAGTTCTTCAATATCCTTTACTTCATCAAAAACGCCTATCGTTCCAAACTTGTCTGGAACATTCTGATAAGATAAATTCAGATTGACTTTCACTATTAATCACCATTTAATTACTAAAAAGTGCTGCCAGAAACCTTTATAAACCTTTCTGTTCAAAATAGAAAACTACGAAAAGCTTTATATGCTTTTCGATTCTGGTAATTTTTTTCGGAGGTCTTTCTATGTCAAATCCAAAATGCGGTCAGTGCGGAAACACTCATCTTTTAAAGGACGATACACGCGGCGAACTCGTATGCAACAAGTGTGGCACAGTTGTCACGCAGGACGAACTTGACACAGCGCCTGAGTGGAGGGCTTTTGACCCACAACAGCAGGCGCAAAGGACAAGAACCGGGGCACCGCTTACATTTACAAAGCATGACAAAGGCATAGCCACTGAAATAGGCAAAGGCTCAGGAGAGCTTTACCGCGTTTCTGTGAAAAAAAGAGCGCAATATTACCGCCTTAGAAAGTGGAACAAGCGCCTTACAAAATCAAAGGACAGAAACCTTTCATATTCTTTATCAGAACTTGCAAGGCAGGTCTCATACCTCGGGCTGTCAAAAGCCGTACACGAGGAAGTCGGCAGGCTGTATGAAAAAGCAGTCACGCGCGGCCTTGTGCGTGGAAGATCTATGGAATCTATCATCACCGCACTAATCTACGCTGTAGCGCGCGAACAGGGTTCACCAAGAACACTCTCAGAGCTTTCTGCTGCAAGTGGAATTGAAAAACGCGAAATCGGAAGGGCATACCGCTATGTTGCAAGAGAAATCGGCATAAGAATACTGCCTGCAACAGCTGCAGAGTACATTCCGCGCTTTTCCTCTCTTCTCGGGCTTTCCGGGAAGACGCAGGCAAAAGCAAAAAAGATTCTGGGCGACGCTGTGGACGAGGAAGTCACATCAGGCAAAGGTCCGACAGGTGTTGCAGCAGCAGCACTTTATATCGCCGCCGTCCTTCAGGGCGAGCGCAGGACACAAAGAGATATTGCTGATGTTGTCGGCGTCACAGAGGTCACAATAAGAAACAGGTACAAGGACCTTGTCGAGAAGCTTGGAATTGAAGAAGAAGTTGAGAAAAAGGCTGCTGAAGTTGAAAACAAAGTTGAGCCAAGAAATTAGGCACTAAATCAGCGCAAAACCAATTGCCTTATCAAGGTTCGAGACCTCAACCACGCGGATTCCGGAAACTTCCGAGATGTTAATCACTTCAGTTTTTAACTCAGGGAAACAATATTCTGTTCCCCCCCACACCTTGCAGATATCCTCTGAAGTATAATTGACCTCAGTTGACGCTCCAATAGGAACAAGCATAAGTGTTGCCCCTCCTTCTTTGGCTGCATTTGCTTTCTCAAGTATTTTTCCTGCAGGACCTATTGTGCCGTCATGATTTATGGTTCCGGTCATCATGACTTCAGGGTTTACGCTCTCGTTTAAGAGTGCTGCAACTGCCGCCACAGTAAATGCAGCCCCTGCACTCGGCCCTTCAAGAATGGTTGCATCTGCTGAAAGCTCAAAGAAAAAATCTGTCTTGTCCACATCAATTCCAGTGTGGTTTGATGCAAGCAGCGCAGCCATGCGCGCCGACTGCCCCACGTCTGAAGTAGAAAGCACATTATTAAAATTTATATAGACCTTGCCTGTTCCGGGTTTAGCTGTAACACCGACCTCTGCGAAAACCCCTGTATTGTTTCTCGTCACAGCCGGAAGGCGCATCACAGCAGCTTGCTCATCAAATAGCACTTTAGTAGCCGTCTTTGAATAAATAAAAACTTTCTGTTCTTCTGAACCAGTATGCAGTGTGCCTGCAATTATGCCTGCCATAAAGACAAAAAGTGTAAAAAGAACAAGATTGGTTTTAGGTAAAGCCATGTTATTAGATGCGCTCGAAATGTTATATACTAGATAAGCGCAAGGCACGCAACAGGGCAGGACACTTCATGAAAGCAAGATTTACGCCCTACCTTCGCCCTGGAACCTGAAAGCACCCACAGAACACCTTAGGGCTGCTCCGATCAAGGTCTGACCCGGTTCGGCGAACTGCAAATCTAACAGGGCAGGGAATCATCGTTCAGGCACAAACCCGTATTTTCATAAAGACGCACCACGCCTGCTGCTTCAACCCCTGTATAGACGGTTTCAGGTTACGGGACTCGCCTACGATCCCGGTCTAGCCTTGCAAGATTAATTGGAAAGAGACTTTTTTATATGGAATTAATTATTTACCGAATCTTCTCTGCCTTGAATTAAACTCGGCTATTGCAGACAGAAACTCTTCTTTTTGAAATTCAGGCCAGCATTTTTCAGAAAAATAGTATTCCGCGTATGCCGCCTGCCACAAGAGAAACCCGGATATCCTTTGCTCTCCGCTTGTGCGAATTATAAGATCCGGATCCGGTGTTCCGTCAGTGTAAAGATTTTTGCTAAAAACATCTTCTGTTATTTCATCCGGCTTTATCTCGCCACTTTGCGCAAGCCGTGCAATCTTTGCAACAGCATCAATTATCTCCTGCCGCCCCCCGTATGCAACAGCAATATTAAGAAAGAGCCCGTCATATTGCTCTGTTGCCAAAACCGCTTTTGTCATCGCATCCTGGACTTTCTTTGGCAAAAGGTCAGGGCGCCCGATTATATTGATTCTTACACGGCGCTCGTGTATTTTCTTGTTTTCTACAACCCCGATAAATTCCTTTTCAAAAAGAGTCATCAAAAAATCAAATTCTTTTTTCGGCCGATCAAGATTTTCAATAGAAAGCGCATAGAGAGTAATATATTTTGTGCCTGCCTCATAGCACCAGTCAAAGACCTCTTCTATTTTCCGTGCACCTGATTCATGCCCAAAAAGTACCTGTTTCATTAAATGGCGCGCAAACCTTCTGTTGCCATCCATGATGAAACCAATGTGCTGCGGTGCTTCGTGCATAGACATACCAACCTAATTGGGATTTCTTATTTTAAATATTTTGCCAGTCCAAGAAGGCGCGGGTTTTTTAGAATAATCTTCATAAGTTTTGCAGACCTCCCGTCAGAAAGATCCACAACATCGTTTCCGGTAATTGCATTTGAAATCAGGTCCAAAGCCTCATCAGACATGTTCTCATAAGCCTTAACAACTTTCTCAACCCGACGAAGTTGGTTTCCCCTCTCATTCCACCACAAGACATTGTACTCATTGAGTCCTTCTGCTGAAGTGTCACCTGCTTTTATGGCATCTACAATAGCCTTTGCAGCCAACACCCCCGCGTAAGTTGCCTCTGCAAGCCCGCCGCCATGAACCGGGTTTACCTGATGCGCCGCATCTCCTACGGCAAGAAAATTATCTAAAGTCATCTTCTCAAGAAAGTTACCAATCGGTATTGCTCCTGCATTTTCTTCAATTATTGCGCCTTTTTTCACCGAATCGGTATTCTCTATCCACTTATCAAGGTATTGCTTTGCTGTCTTTTCATGGCTTCCACCAATGCCGATTCCCACATTTGCCACATGAAGGCCTTTTGGAAAAATCCATATATATCCTCGTGGTGCAATTTTTCGCCCAATATAAAAATACAATTTATTTGGATTCTCTATATCAATATTTGCCATCTCATACTGATACCCGGAAACAACACTAACCAAATCGTTTGAATATTTCAGCCCGGCCATGCGCCCTATTTTAGATTCAATACCGTCTGATGCCACAACAATTTTTGCGCGTATCTGATATTTTTTCCCTTCGTATACTGCATCGACACCGGCTATTTTTCCTTCATTGTCCCGAAGAAGCCCGGTCACTTCTGTTTTTACCTGTATTTCTGCGCCTGCTTTTGCAGCATCATATGCCAAAAACTTATCAAATACCTTTCGCTCTATAACGGCACCCCCGTCTCCACCGGGAATCTCCAGAGCCTTGCCGGAAGGTGCATACATTATACCGCCATCAATATGATGGCACACAAACCGTTCGTCACGCTTGTAGCCAAGCCGATCAAGAACCGCGTATCCAATCCCTTCACCACACCGCTTAGGAGTACCAATCTCCTGACGCTTCTCAAGAAGAAGAACCTTTAGGCCTGCTTCTGCAGTGTGTCTTGCAGTAACAGAGCCACCAGGCCCTGCGCCAACAATAATCACATCATAATTGTCTTTCATGAAAAAGCCCTTACACAATTCGCTTTGCTCTATAAGATATATACATGCATTACAGCATATAAAAAATGACTGCTTTAGTCTTCAACTCTTGGCGCAAGAACATAAGAGAGCCGAACCTTATCCGGTGAATCAAAGACGACCTTTAGGGGATAATCCTTTCCAAGATATAATTTTGCTGTATTAGAAAGTTTTGTTGCTCTGTCTATTTTTTTGAGATAATCAAGCGAGAATTTTGACTTTGCTTCAGATATTGCTTTGATGGCAACAACGCCTTCAGAATCCTTGTCAAGAAGCAAGCTCATGTTGCTTGTGTCCCCGTCTGATGCCATACCAAAAGAGCCCTCTTTTGCAGACAATATAACCGTATCACCGACAATAGATGCATCCGCGATGCCTCCGGAAAATACAGATGTGCTTATCTCAACAGTTG
>JAFCBV010000066.1 GCA_017610545.1 Candidatus Nanohalarchaeota archaeon
AAAGAGCGAGTTATAATTATCTGAGTTTCAGTAACGAGAATCAATAGTGATCTAAGGCGGGATGGGGTGATTCTTCAGCACGGTGGTGCTTCGTACTCAGTTGTCGAACAAGGGTTTTTACGGTTCCTACGTTCTGTATAGAGTTTATATTCTCACCTATTTCACAAAAACCATGAGTTGGTGCATTTATAAATGTTCTTAACAAAGGATGTTTAGAAGTAGCATAGAGAACTAAGGGTATAAGCGATTTCTTGGATATATTTTTCCACTGTAAGCCGCTTCAGATTCGTGTATTTCTCAGCTTAGATTGTTGAAGGGCAGAATGTCTAATTATGATTAAAGCGCTACTATTTGAAAAAAGGCGTGATATAGATGAAATTTGAAGAATTGAAATTAAACCAGTTAATCCTACAGCGGGTTAAAAAAGAAGGATTTACGGAACTCACTCAAATACAGGAAAAATGTATTCCTGAGATTAGAAAGGGGCATGATGTTGTCGGGCACTCTGTGACAGGCTCAGGGAAAACCGTAGCATTCGGCATTCCGATTATAGAGGGCGTAAATGCCCGAAGCGGAGTGCAGGCACTTATCCTGACACCTACGCGCGAGCTTTGCGTGCAGGTAAAGGACACGTTTGAGACTTTTGGACGGCCGCTTAATATCAAGACCGCGGCAATATACGGCGGAGCAGGCATGGGCGGGCAGGTCAATGAACTCAAGCGCGCTGAAATAGTTGTTGCAACACCAGGGCGACTTCTTGACCACATGAGGCGAAAGACAATCAATCTTTCATCAGTGCATTTTCTTGTACTTGACGAAGTTGACCGAATGTTTGACATGGGATTTATCAAAGACGTCAAGACCATCATGGGCGCAATTCCAAGAGACAGGCAAACACTTCTTTTCAGTGCAACAATACCGCGCTCTGTGCATGAACTGATAAACAGGCACCTGAAGTCCCCTGTGCTTATCAAGGCAGAAACCAGGATTGACAAAAGCCTGCTTAAGCAGTCATATTATTCTCTTGAAAACAAGGATAAGTTCTCGCTTCTTGTGCACCTGCTCAAGCAAAAGCCATACGGGCTTGCAATAATTTTCTGTGCAACAAGGCGCGAGGTTGACCGGGTTTCGCGCAACCTCAAGACCGTTGGCATAAAGTCAATGGCAATACACGGAGGCCTTCCGCAGAACAAAAGAATGCGCGCCCTTGAGGCCCTCAAAAAAGAGCACATAGAGATTCTTGTCGCAACAGATGTAGCTGCTCGCGGTCTTGACATAAAAAACGTCATGCACATTTACAACTACGATGTCCCGAAAACATCGGAAGAATATATCCACAGGATTGGACGGACAGCGCGCGCAGGAAAAGACGGCGACGCAATAACACTTCTTGCAATGAGGGATTATGGCAACTTTCGAAATGTGCTTTCTGACCGAAGCCTTGTGATAAAAAAGATCCAGATGCCTCACTGCGAACACATAAAGATCGCGCGTGCGCCACAGGCGCCGCGCGCGTCAGCGCGTGGAGGGCGCAGGGAAGAGCGAGACAGCACAAAGCCGCCGCGGAGAAGGAGTTTTGGAAGACGGTATTGACTCCGCGTTTTTACGAAGTCAGCGAAGCCGTTGGGTGAAACGACCGAACAGACTGTCACACACGGTTCTCTTCTGGTTTAGTAGCGACAACGAAATAATCATAAATTCCCGGCTTACCGGGGAAATACCCATAGTTGTGCTTCTTTGTATGTTCCCAAGAATAATGGTATTTCTCAAGACGCTGGATTTCGAAGCCTAAATCTTCCATCACAAGAGGGATCTCGTCCCCAAAGAAGTATCTCTCTTTAATTTTGCTCTCAGGACCTTTCTCAAGGAACCATAAAAAGGCATATCTATTGGCGCTCCGGCGTCCTGAAAACTCATTATTTATTTTTTCTACTGCTTCCTCCTCGCTTAGTCCCTTATCCAAATAGTCCCTCAATGTCAGTATGGCCAAATAAATGCAGGTATCTGCAGACGGCAAAAGAGCGACAAGATGCCCGCCATCTTTCAAGGATTTGTAGATTTCACCCAGTATCTGATCTCCCTCTTTTATTGTGGACGGCAGCACGGAATTAGTCACCACCACATCAAATGCATTATAATGACTTCTCAAATCCCTCATGTCGTCTTGATGATATGATGTGTTTAACAAATGCGAGTTTCTTTTTGCGGCTTCTTCCAGCATTCTCTTTGAAAAATCTATGGCCGTAACATCCCTGAATTTTTCTGAAAGAAAACCGAGAAATTTGCCTGTGCCACATCCAAGTTCCGCGACACTAAGATTACTGTCAAGTCCGCTCAGATAATCGGTAAAAAGCTTTTCGCATCCTTCATCGCAAAACGGATCAAAATTTCCGCTATCGCCCATTTCATCCCAATATGCCTGATTTATATCATTTTTTAATTCCATGATAATCCTCAATTAACTGAACTCTACTGAATGAAATGCAAAACCTCCATTCATTAAAACACTAGTACTCACCAATAGGTAATATAAATTTAAATGTGTTGTGTCCGCCGTTGCCCACCGCCGATTGGATATAACAAGGAATTATACGCTATAATCGCGTAAAACTACGCTATGTAGTATCTTATACTCAATATCGATTTATCCTGATGCTTTTGAGAAGCAGTAGCCATTTCCCGCAAAATATATTTTTATAAATATTTCTGAGTCAGTAGTGGTGTGATTTAATGGTCGACCAACATGCTCGTTTTAATTTATATTCAGAACCACATGGAGATCTGTGGAGAGGACAGGTAACTCCAAATAAAGTGAGGTTACGTCAAAGATATCCTACAACGAATGGCGAAAAAGGGTCTATTCCGCAAGAGTCTAGAAAATCAGCAACCTCGTCATAAGGGCCGCTAAAGCGGCCTGTTCCAGGAATTTGTGCATGCCAATTATCATCGTCAGCTTTTATTCCAATAACCACAGAGGCTCCTGAAAAAAGAACACTCATTAAAGAATTGCATGGTATGGCGCCTCGCGCACTGTTTGCTTACAAGGCATTATCGAGCCTTGAAAAAGACAGTTCTGAACAGCAGAACCTCCTGTAGAGATTGCGCCCGAATTTTGGGATTCTGTGTCGAAATCATGCATTTTCGGCAAAGGCAATCAATAATGTTCACCACATTCTGATTTAAATATTCTTTTCTTAGTAAAAAACATGATTCCAACAGAACACAAGCTCCTCATGAAAAAACGGGCTATGGCATTGTGAGTGCGCATCAATTAGCATTTTGAGTTACTTGACGCGCCGAAAGATATACAAGGTATAATCACCATTATACATACCATGATTATACCCAGATTGAAGTTGTTGTAGAAGTCTGATTAATTTATCCAGATGCCGGACTACGCAATAGGTAATTTAACAGGTTCTATATCTTATTAATAAAAGACTTAAAAGTCAATAATGTCTGTATCAATACCAGACCAATCATACTGAAACATGAGGCAAACAAAATGGAAAAAAGAATCTTATTGCTGATTGGTGTGCTTTTTATCTCTTTTTGCCTGATTGGCGCTTATATCTACAACGCACCACAACAAACAGAAAAAGAACCTGACGGGCGAATCGGTGTGGTTGTAAGTATACTTCCGCAAGCAGAATTTGCAGAGAAAGTGGGCGGGGATAAAGTGTGGGTAACCGTCATGGTGCCTCCCGGAGCATCTCCGCATACACATGAGCCAACATATTCCCAGCTAAGAGAAGTTAGCAAGGCGAAAATGTACGCAAAAGTAGGATCCGGGATTGAGTTTGAATTGGCATGGGCAGATAAAATAATTTCAGTTAATAAAGAGATGCCTGTTGTTGATTGCTCTCTTGGAATCGAGCTTATCCGGGGAGGGCACGAGCATGAAGAAACTGGCCACGAACACGAAGAAGAGCATGAACATGAGGGCGCTGACCCTCATATTTGGCTTTCTCCGGGAAACGCAAAGATAATGGTTGAAAACATATATATGGGCCTGGTTCAAACAGACCCTGCCAACCAGGAATATTATGCAGGAAATAAAGAAAAGTACCTGCAAGAGTTGGATGAACTGGATGGCGAAATTACACATGCACTTTCTAAAGAGAAAAATATAAAAATTCTGGTATATCATCCGGCATGGGCATACTTTGCAAAGGAATATGGACTGGAGCAAATATCAATTGAAAATGAAGGAAAGGAGCCGACCCCGCAAGGAATTGCCAGTGTGATAAAACAGGCAAAGGAAAACAATATTACTGTGATATTTGCATCGCCGCAGTTTAGTACACGAAGCGCAGAGGTCATAGCTAAAGAGATTGGCGGAAAAGTTATTTTAATAAATTCCCTGGAAAAGAATTATCTGGAAAATATGCGCAAAGTTGCGGAAGCTTTTGCTAAGGTTTAGTGGTATGATGAACAAAGAAATTGTTCGCTTAAAAAATGTAGGGGTTCGCTTTGGCGATGTTCCCATACTTGAAGATGTCAATCTCACCATAAAGCAAAATGATTTTCTTGCCATCATAGGCCCAAATGGCGGTGGAAAGACTACCTTGATGAAAGTTATTCTTGGCTTGATTAAACCAAATAAAGGGGAAGTCAAAGTTTTTGGCAAATGCCCTGATACTGAAAAAGAATTAATCGGATACCTCCCCCAGCATACTTTTTTTGATTCAAATTTTCCAATAAATGTTTTTGACGTAGT
>JAFCBV010000067.1 GCA_017610545.1 Candidatus Nanohalarchaeota archaeon
AATAATAAAGCAGAACCGGAAGAGTAATGTGGCTATACGTAAGAGTATCTTTTGGTTCAAACAACCCGTTCAACATCCTCAACAGAAACAACCCCTGCAATCTTTTTCCCATTCACATAAAATGTAGGGGTTTTTGTTATTCCAAGTGCTTCTGAGTGATCCACAGACTGCTGAACCGTGCATGCTGTATCACCTGAGTCAAGGCATACCTCAAATTCTTTTGCATTAATGCCAACTTCTTCTGCAAGGTTCTTTAATATCACAAGCGCGCCCTCAGCATCACTTATGCTAATATAATCCATACTTTCGAAAAGAAGCCGCCTATACTCACTGAACAGGCCTTCATTACCTGCGCACACAGCCGCCTCTGCGGTAAGAACTGCATTATGGTGAGAACTCACAGGAGCATAGACATAGGTATGGCGAACTTTATCAGGGTACTTTTCAAGTATTTCCCGTATATTGTCTTCAGCAGCTTTTGTGTATTTGCACTGAAAACAGCCAAATTCTACAATATGTACAGGCGCACTTTCCGGGCCAACAGAAGGATATAAGTAAATGGGTATGTCTGAAAGTGCAAAATCATTTCCGTCACCAGCGATTACATTAAAGACACAAAAAGCACTTGAATACGCACCATCACAGTTGCCGTACACAGCGTAGTTGTACAGCCCGTCAACAGAGTAAGCCATGCTTGTGAAAAGAAGTATTGTAAAGAACCAGGATATTGCTTCAAAGTGCCGAAAAACACCGGCAGCAATTTTCGGATTTCCTTTCATCAGGCGCCCGACTATCTTTGCTTTCATTTTCTTGTCAAAGCCAGTATCACACTTTCTCAAGGTCGCCCTGCGGAAAATGCAGTTCAGAGCCTCGCGAAAGTAATCACGGTACTTTGCGCTGAACACGCTGAGAACTGCAAAAACAAAGAGCGCAATCAAGCATATCATTTTATCATCCTGTATTCTGAGAATATAACAGCATATATATTGGCAAAGACATTTTAATAAAGATGAACTTTCGCCGCAAAACCACGAAAAAAAATTATAAATACTGGCCAAGCCATATAATACGTATCAGTCGCAGTGTTCGCGCGTAATTTAATTTTTATTGTACGTTCGCTGTTTAGAATCGGATGGGGGTATTCAGATGGCAGAGAAAAGATACTTTGTTATGCGAAGCAAAAACGGCAAAGAAAGCGGAGTATTCTCCGGAAAACAACCAAGGCAGGCAGCACTTAAAGCCGCAAACCGCGGAGAGTCAGATATCCGGCTTAGAGAACGCGGGACAAAAAAAGTCCACATCTACAAGGGCTCAAGAGTCAAGGTTGACACACCCGACAACGCACCTGAGTGGATGGGCAACAAAGTCTGGAAGCCTAAAGTGAAGAAAGTCGGAATTGAGAAGCTCAAGAAGAAGTAAGTTTTGAACTCTTTTTTATCTGAGTCGGGCTGTTAAGCCCGGCTTGTTTTGATTTACAACCGTTGAAACTCCGCCAGTTAGGGTAAAGTTTCCGGTTGGAAAGCTTGAAACCGAACCAAGTAAACCACGTCCTTTAGTGCGTCTTCAAAGCATAACTCCTATAGCTGCTTTGAAGATGTTGGAGCGACAGCGACTTCAGGGTCGCATAGAGGTTTCATGATTTTTATTGTGTTAGTGTTTGCTTAATCTATCCTGCATATTTCTAAGCAGGTCAATTATATGATTATTCTGCGCGCGAAGGTCTTTCATTGAAAGAAGCAACTCATCAAGCACATCGGTTGAGCCTATGTCTTGCATATGCGCAAAAGTATGTCTTGGAGGCGCGAGTTTTTCCATATCGGTTCCTGGAAGGCCTATAAGGTCCGGCGGTGGCGGGACATCTTTATCCTCTATTTGATCGGCCCCGAATCTTTGTCGCATAAACTCGTCTTCATCAGGTAATTCCTGAGTTGCACTTTGTTGGACACCTTGCCTTGCTTTCAGAAGAGGGCTTGTGCGGGCAGGTTCATAAGCTGAGCCTGTGTTTTGCATTGACGGAGTGGGCGCAGTGTTTCGGGCAAAAGGGTTGTTTTTGGCTTCTTGTACGGGGGCGGTATTGTTTGTTTGCGGCCTCTGGTTTGCATCAAGAACGCGTTTTGAGTAAGACGACTCGTCCCTAAAGGCGACATCAATCTCTTCATCAATGCTTTTTCTATGAAGTTTGTTTTTCATCTTGTCTATGAAGCTCAAGGCAATCACACCAGAATATTCTATAATATTTATACGGATTGCTGTTATATATAACATTTGTAGGAGTTAATTTTATGGTGGTGTTTCTTTGCCTGAAAATAAGGATGACCTAAAGTACAATGACGAGCGCTGGGACAAGAAGAACAAGCCCCAAGGATATATTATCGGGGCAAGCCCCGGCTTTGCGCAATTCGGGCAGGGCGATGAAAAGCTCATCAACATGGGCATTGCGCGAAAAATTGCAAAAGCCTCGAGAATGGGCTTTGAGTTTGCCATGATTGATTATGAAGCACTTTCTGAAATGTTTGAGGCAGACCTGAAAGAGCAGGTCGCTCACATAAAGACCGCGCAAGGGGACGTCACAACAGGGCGAAAGTTTGAGATCGGGCTTCACCTGTCAACTGACATGGATTTATGCATTGCGCGCGCATACGACTGGAAAATAATGCACGAAAAGCTAACAAAGGGCGCATACTCAGGAAGGAAGCTTGTGAACACAAAATTCGTATTATTTCACACATCATCCCAGATAAGGCCTCACGTCACATTCAAGGTCGGACAGCAGGAGCCAAGGGTCGCGCAGGTTAGCCATGACGGCTTGAATCTTGGGGCGTTTATGAAAACGTTCGACAGCGGAGCGTATAAAGATCCTGCAAGAGGTAGAATGACTTGTTCAAGGAGAACTCCTGACGGAAAAATGTTCAATGGCTTGCAGGACTGGTTTATTGCAAAATTCATTAATGTCATGTTTAATGCAATGGGCGCGCCCGGGGATGTCGGGACCATAAACTATTTTGATACATATATGCTTTTGCAGCATGGTTCCGGATATAAAGAAGGTGCAGAGGCCCTGAAAAAGAAAGAGCAAATATTTGGAGAAAAAATACAAAAATTGGTTGATTCAGAGGTTCTCAGGCAAAAACAGCCATATCTTAAAAGAATCTCTGTTTTAAACGAGCAAATAAAGATGCATGAAAAACAAAACCAGCCAATCGATGCATTACAACAAGAACTAGACCTGCTTCAGAGCCAGCTGGCTTCTTTGGATTCATATACAAACAGACAACAAGTTAACAGCAAGCTAATTCATGAGGACAAAAACCTCGAAAAAGAATTAAAGGAAATAGAAGGCCCGGCGCGTTATCTTATTAATTATGATTTTTACCACATCTACGATTACTGGGTTCGCCACGGTTCCCAGTGCGAAGAAGAGACCGCATACAAGGTTATAGCAAAATACATGTGGCTGACAAAAGACCCTCTCTGGAAAGACATAGTTGGCATGCAGTATGAGCCTGACTGGATAATATGGCGCGCTGATATTGGTGAGGAATATTACTATGATGCGAAAGGAAAACACAAAGAAAATACAAAGACAATGACACTTGTTGAACGGATGATAACAGCAGTTGCTGCGAAATACATTCAGGGCCATCTTTTTACAGACAATCCTATCTGGTCAATGAAGACAGATGATCCGGATCTTAAAAAAGACATTTCTGTTTATGATTACCTGAAAGACGGAAATATCCAGATTTTCATTGAGACTGCCATGCCGCCGCAGGGGCAGGAAGGGCAGTTAAGAATTATGTCTGCCCACGACCACGTCATTCTTGTCAAGCACCTTGACAAGGGGGCGTACACATCCTATTGCATGGATTTTGAGCATTTGACAGTCAACTACATCTGGGTGTCAGATGATATAGCCACCCTGAAAGAAGGTTATGGCCAGTACATAAACATCCTTCACATAAACGCCCCTCGTCCCATCATGGGAGCCCATGCCCCGCTTGAGCCTTTCTCGCGAGACATGCAGGTAATATACCGCTGGATGCACCAGCTTCGCCAAAAGGGTATGAAAGACTCCTACATTGTCTGGGAAATGGGCTCATACGGCGCCAAACAGAGCGCAATAGCTTTCCGTGAACTCGTGCGCGAACTTGAATTGAACACAAGCCCTGAAAGGCTTCCGCCGAAGTTCTACGGGCTGGACAATATGTTTGAGGCACAGCAAACAGTAAATATGCGCGAACATGCCTATGACGCTCTTGAGGGCATGACAGCAACACCGGAGGAGACGCACGGCATGATTTCTACAGAGGCAGCCAAAAAGGGCAAGCTTGCTGAATGGTTGCGCGGAAAGGCAAGGTAAAGACATACTATTATGCGCATACTAGTTTTTTAAAATCATTTTGGCAAAATAGAGCAAATTTGTTTGCTCGCGATTTTTGATTTTTTGGACCATCAAAACATAGAGCTATAGCAAAAAATGGTACGAATGTACCACATAATAAAGGTATGTGTGTACTATGTGTTTTTTGGCGTTTTAAGGTGCTACAGGACACCAACACTCTTTTATGTACGGGACAGCGTTATCCACCACCAACCAACGGGAAAACCGATACATTGTCCTTGTCACAAAGAAGAAGAGTCTTTTTCGGGTCTTGCTTCTTGCCATTGACGACAAATACATATTCGCGCATAGAGGCGTGGAATGCTGAAGGA
>JAFCBV010000006.1 GCA_017610545.1 Candidatus Nanohalarchaeota archaeon
GGATATGGACATGTACAGCTACATACGTTTTGATGTTTCTTTCAAGGTAAAATCTACTGCAGGAGAAGGCACAGCATCCATACGCCTGAAGCCACGGTTTATTACAGAGTATCCCCAGGACACGTTGATACAGCAGTCAATATTCTATGAAATGGCAAGGCGATTTTGGCACAACACATTTTACCAGAAGCAGAGAATAAAATGGTTTAATCTTGGAAAAGAATTGTCAGCGCGCTTTGATGATGCTGTAAAGCAATACATGGATGAGTTGAGACAGCATGGCTGAAAAAGTGATGAAATACGCGGATGACATACTGGATATACAGGACTTTCAGGTTATTTCGTACAAGGGAAAAGAGCCGTTTCAGATAAGGAACAAGATTGAAGAAATCCTGAAAAAAGAGCTTGAGATAAACGGAGCAAAATTTTTTCTTCACACAATTGGTTGGGACACTAATGACGGTGCGTTTAAGGCTGAGTGGCATGCCTATAAGCCCTATGACCGTTGGACGAAGGTGTGGTATTTTATTCGTATCTGGGGTTGGCAGAATCTCACTCCGGATAAAGAAGGTTGGGCAAAGATAAAGACCTGGGCAGAGATACACACAGAATACACTTACAGCAACAGCATACAAAAAAGTCTCTGGTGGACGTACAGTTATATGTTTTATGACAAGAATAGGAGAAAAAGTCTTGAGGATGCGAGAGAAAGATATTTTCGTATAATCGAGGACATAAGGCAGTTGTACGGCATGAGCCAAAAACACACTGCTGAAGCAGCACACATCTAGCAAATTGAAAAAGTGTGCGATGCGCGAAAGACTCTAACTTGCAGAAGCCCCAATTTTCATTCTTCTAAGTATTAGCCCTGTCACGCCCGCAAATCGTGTCATAGAATACTTAAAGTGGAATTTGGTTATTCTCTCATAGAATGTTCTTTCATACGGGCCTGTGTGGTAGCCGAATATAAATTTCAGACCAAGGTAATCTTCAAGAAAGGTTCCTATAACGCCATGCTTTCTGAGAGCACCATCATAGTTGTACGTCCTTGACAAATAATATTTATCTTCAGGATAGTCTTTGAGCATCTCCTTTTTGTTTGAGTACGTATTTTCACCAACTTTGTATCGAAATCCGCTTTTTATGTACGTCTCTATCTTCTTCCCTTTGACGCAGGGACCAAGCCCGAGAACATCATCAACATAGTTATCCATTTCCTGTTTTATGGCTGCAAGCTCAAGCTGCTTTGCAAGAAGGATGTTCGGGCTCATTAGATACAGATTCGTGAATGTGTCCATATCCTCAACTTCCGCTCCTGATGCAAGGCGTATGATTGCTTTTTGAATGTCAACTATGACGAATGTGTAATATGGTTTTCGCTGCCCTGAAATGCCCTTTGAAATTGCTTTTGCATTTTCATCTGCCCACTCTTTTGTAATCCATGGATAGTCTGCAATAAGTCCGTGGTGTTTATTGAAGATTAATTCTTCCTGCAGCCACTTGTCATAAAAAGGAGGCCTGCCGAATTCCCCGTCATCTATTGCTTTTCTATAAAGCTCGTTTGGAGCTGGATTCGGCGACGAGTCAGGCATAGCTTTCCATGTCCAGAATTTCCATCCATTGACAGACGTTGCATTTCCTGTTGTTCTTCCGTGATGTGTTTTAATATCATCGCTGGTCACAGAGCCTTTGTTTCTGTGGCTCAATGCTTCTTCAACAAGCTTGTAGCGCAATATAGAGGGCTTGAGCCACTCCCTGTACTCGTTCAGGGTGAATTCCCTGCTTTTTTTCACAGCATCAATCCTTTCAAGGCGCTTTTTGACCGCACTCTCAAAGAGCTTGAGCCACTCCTCATAAAGAGTCCATTTTGTCTCAAGCATACGCTTTTCAACATCCGGAAGCTTTGAAAGATACCCTGTGTTTATGTCCGCAAGTGTTTTCATGCGCATAAAGTCATCAACCACTGTCGGCATGATGTTATTGTTTCGCATGAATGCCATAGAAAGCCTTCCGGCCCCCTGCCCACCACCACCTGCGTGAAAGTCCACGGTATCTACAAAGACCGTCTTGAGTGCAAAGGATGACTTCTCTTTTGTCATATCATCATTATCTTTCAGGCCATTGAGGTAGTCCATGTATTCCTCGTACTTGCGGACATCATGGTCCACAAGCTCGAGATCTGACACGCTTTGCGAGATTGACGCAAGCCCCTGCTTTATGCGCGCCTCAAGATTCTCGCGCTGCTGCATAGTCATTTGATAATATTGCGGATGAACAGGGCTTATCTCCATCCATTCATGAACATTTAATCGGCCTTGCCAGCCATCCTTTCCAAGCTCAAAAGCCATTCCGTGAAATATTCCCTGGCAAAATCCCGGGGGCCCGGTTGGATTTATGTATGTTCCTGCGGGCGTAGTACCGCCTTTTCCCTGGTTAAGTGCCTGGGCAAAGATACACTTTCCAAGCCACACATCACCCCATGCAGCGCCACCGCTGGCGGTATTTGCAGTCATATTTGCATCAGCAAGAAGGAATTTTGGACTTCCGTGTTCTGTTTTATCTCTCCAGCAAGGCATAATCCATATTAGGCAAAAATCGTATATATACATTAACAGAGATTCTGAAGAATCAAGTTATGATTTTACCCAAATTTCCGGTCTCTGCCACATGCTTTATCTCAAGCATACTCAAATCCAGAGGCGCACAGATATCTTTCCCATATATCAGCGAAAGCCTGCGCATCTCAGGTGACGTAGGTCCCACACACGGGCAGCCAGGGATTCTCGGGCTTACATCAAACACTATGAACTCAAGTTTTCGGTCTTTTCCTTCAGATATTGCTCCCTGGAGTGAGAATGTTCCTATCATCCCGGGCGCAAACTCTTTTTTTGCGGCAAGAACAAATTTTTCAGCAGCTTCGTACACAAGGTGCTTTTTGGACTCGCGCATTGTAATTCCAAAGTGCCCTATCTCCTCATTTGTTATTGGTATGTCAAGCTTAAGCTGTTCTTGTGCAGGAAGATTAAGTATGCCGCCAAGGTTCACCTGCCTGCGGTCTTCAAACCCAAGAAAGTCAATTGTCCCAAGCTCTACAATTGCATAAGCATGAAAGTTGGCATTAAAGCGCGGGCCAAGGACAAATTCTTCGACGCGCGCCTCTTTTAACCCCTCTGCACTTATCAGCCCTTCAGAAATCAGTTCTTTTGATTTTTCATCAAAGTCCTTTTTGCACGTACAATAAAAGAATGCTCTTTCAAGCGGCTTGTTCTTTTGCTGGACTTTCACAATCGCAAGGCGGTCAATTTCATCTGCTGTTGAGAACTGCTTGGGTATCCTGATACCGGCCTGCTCAAGGAGCCAGTACTGCCCGCGCGCGTCATTTCGCTCTTCAGTTCGAAAGAGCGCGCGGCTTCCGTAAATAGGCACACGAAAATCATTTTCTACACCATCATATCCGGCATAAACCGAGAACGATCTGTTCGGAAGAAATATGACGTGATTTTTTACAAGTTTTTCCTGAACATCCGGATTCAATATGTCCTTGAATTTGTCAAGAACAATGAAATCAGAAAAAAGGTTTTTATTGTATTTTGTATAGAGCGCGTCCCTGCCCTTTTCACAGATTGCAATGCATTTAAGTCCGGCAGCCTTTGCAGCCATGCCGACTTCCTCGCCGGAGTGTGATGCAAGGACGCCGATAGAAATATCTTTTCCGTAAGATTCTGCGATTTTCTGGATTTCGCTTCGGGAAAGCATAGATTTATTTCGGGAAAAAGCTTTTTAACCTAGTCTTTTCTGAATTTTTCAAGCCCTTCTTTTTTCGCACACTCTCCTCCGACATCAAAGACCTGCCCGTCACGCGCAGCAACCGTTTTTATCCCGGTTTCTTTCTCAATATGCTCTGCCTGCGTCCAGGGACCTGCACGTATCATTCCCATCCCAAAATGCTGAATAATACATAGCTCCGGCTTTATGTGCTTTACAAATTTTATGGCATCATCAACATCCATATGTTTTGCAAACTCAACATCCTTGCACTTGTTTTCATTTACGAGATAAAGGCAGTTAAGAATCAGTATGTCTGCACCTTTATGCGCGCGAGCAACCTCTTTTGAAAACACCGTGTCTGCCGGATAAGAGATTGTCTTTTCTGCGAAAAACCTGTATCCTACAGTGAATTCATCAGTGTGTAATGCACGCGTACACTCAACTTCGACATCATTCACTTTGAAGCGCATTCCCGGCTTGACTTCAATGGTTTTTTCAGGCGCTTCCCTGTGGTATTTTGGAATTTCAGCAGGAATCTCTTTTGAGCCAAGAACAGAGACAGGAGCCGCGAAAACCCCTCGTTTCTCCCGGACGCCGCGCGTCATGCACTCAACAAGCACGGCAGCATCATTTAAATGGTCTATGTGGTTGTGCGAGACAAGAATAGCATCAAGTTTCTCAAGCGGAATTTTTGCACTGCGCGCGCGAACAAGTGCCCCGGGACCCGGATCAAGATAAATTCGTGTCCCTGAAAGCTCAAGATAGATACCTCCTGTGCTTCGAAGCTGAGTCATTGTCGTGACCCTGCCACCGCCTGTGCCGAGAAATACTATTTTTGACATAAAATCATCTTTCTTACGTGTTTTCCTATTGGAATTAGTTATTTAAATGTTGAATATCCACTAATTGAAGCCAAAGAGACTTTTTCTTATGGCAGTCCCAGGATGTGGGTGGAGCCTTTTTTAATGGCGCTGCAAGGCGCACGTTATCAAAGAGCAACGATATGATTGGCTAATGCCGACTTTCGCTACCTGAACGGACAAGAAACAAAACGAACTATAGGGGATGTGATATAATGGGAGCATATAAGTATATTCAAGCGCTCTGGAAAAAGCCCAAGGAGAACTTGGGAGACATACAAAAGCAACGCCTCATAAAATGGAGGCGCGAGCACACCGTTGTGCGCGTTGAGCACCCGACCAGAATTGACAGGGCAAGAACGCTTGGCTACAAAGCAAAGCAGGGCGTTGTCATGGCACGCGTGCGCGTAAGCAAGGGCGGACATGAAAGGCCAAGGCACAAGAAAGGCCGAAAGCCCAAAAACGCAGGATTTTTCTATACTCTGGCAAAATCCCACCAGTCTGTCGCAGAGGAGAAAGCAGGCAGAAAATTCCCGAATACAGAAGTTCTGAACTCCTATTGGGTGGGTGCTGACGGAAGGCACAAGTGGTATGAAGTCATACTGATTGATAAGGCACACCCTGCAATACAAAACGACAAGGATCTTGGTTGGATTACAAATCCCGTACACACAAGGCGCGCTTTTCGCGGGCTTACATCAAGTGGAAAGAAACACAGGGGTCTAAGAAAAAAAGGCAAGGGTGCCGAGAAAATAAGGCCAAGTGTCAGAAAAAGGTTGAAATAAGCCTTTTTCAAATTTTTCCTTTCCTAGCCGAAGGCATATACACCACAAATAGCTTTATAAAGACTTAGCTACTCTATAGAAGTAACAAATAGAGTGGTGTATTATGCATTCTGAAAAAAATCCTTTTATGTTTCAAATGGATGTTTTTGACAGCGACAAAAAAATAATCAATCGCAAAAAAATGGTCGTCTCACGTCCGGTAGGGGGGAAGTTCAGGGTTACAAATGGCGACATGCTATGTGATGTGACCCTGGACCGCTTCGGCGTTCTTGTGCGCTGCCAGAGTAAAAAAGGCGACTTTGAGTATATTTCTACAAAACGGATTGCACCTGAGCAGGCGTTGTAAACAAAAATCATATTGCGTATAGCTGTTTACGGATTCAAAGAAAAAATTCTGCGGTCAATATAATTACAGGCCGCGCCAAAAATATGATTCGTTATAGGTATTTAGCCAGAGAATGCATTAAACGAACGAATCAAAATCAATATAAAACTTACTTACAGATATACAGATACCTAGTACGGGATATTTCTGATAAACATTTGAGGTGTATTTTATGAACGGACAACAATACGGCGGACAGCCTATCTACATATTGCCTGAAGGGGCGCTTCGCGAGCAGGGAAAGAGTGCGCAAAAGCAGAACATTGCTGCTGCAAAAGCAGTTGCAGACGCGA
This sequence comes from Candidatus Nanohalarchaeota archaeon, assembly GCA_017610545.1. Taxonomy (GTDB): domain Archaea; phylum EX4484-52; class EX4484-52; order EX4484-52; family B79-G9; genus JAFCBV01. The sequence continues at coordinate 6,092 of JAFCBV010000006.1, forward strand.
TAAGGACCACACTCGGCCCGCGCGGAATGGATAAGATGCTTACAGATTCAATGGGTGATGTTGTAATAACAAACGACGGAGTAACAATTCTTGAAGAGATGGAAATCCAGCACCCTGCAGCAAAGATGATTGTTGAGGTCGCAAAGACACAGGATGATGAGGTCGGCGACGGCACAACAACTGCCGCGGTCCTCGCAGGAACTCTACTAAAGGAATCTGAAGCACTCATAGACCAGAACATACACCCGACAATAATCGTGCAGGGATTTCGATTAGCAAAAGAGACCTGCCTGAAGGCACTTGACAAGATTGCAATACCAGTCACACTAAAAGACACTGATGTTTTAAGGGAAATTGCAATGACTGCAATGACCGGCAAAAACGCAGAAGCTGCAAAAGACTTTCTTGCAAAAATCGCTGTTGACGCAGTTGTCGCAGTTTCAGAGACTGAAAACGGTAAGGTCGTGATTGATCTTGACAACATAAAGCTTGAGAAAAAGCACGGTGCATCCACTGACAACACAGAGCTTGTGCGCGGCCTTGTGATTGACAAGGAACGTGTGCACACCGGAATGCCTACAAAGGTTAGAGAAGCAAAAATTGCACTCATTAATGCAGCTCTTGAAATAAAGGAAACAGAGACTGATGCTGCAATCAGAATTACTGACCCGAGCCAGATGCAGGCATTTGTTGACCAGGAAGAAAAAACACTTCGAAATATGGTTGACAAGGTTGTCGCATCAGGCGCGAACACTCTTTTTTGCCAAAAAGGACTTGATGACTTAGCGCAGCATTTTCTTGCAAAGAATGGAATTTATACCGTACGCAGAGTAAAAAAATCAGATATGGATGCCCTTGCGCGCGCAACAGGCGGAAAAGTTGCAATGACACTTGACGACATTGAATCAAGTGACCTTGGTTATGCAGGGCTTGTAGAAGAAGTAAAGATTGCAGGCGAGGCAATGACATTTGTGCGCGATTGTAAGGAGCCAAAAGCAGTTTCCATACTCGTGAGAGGTGGAACCGAGCACGTGGTTGACGAGATACACCGTGCAATGGAGGATGCTGTTGGCGGAGTTGCTTCCACTCTTGAAGTCGGAAAAGCTGTTGCAGGAGGAGGATCTCCTGAGGCAGAGCTTGCGCGCGAACTCAGGCGCCAGGCAGACAAGGTCGGCGGGCGCGAACAGCTTGCAATAGATGCTTTTGCAAACGCACTTGAGATCATACCTCGAACTTTGGCTGAGAGCGCAGGAATTGACCCAATTGACACCTTGGTCGAGCTTCGCAACCAACACGACAAAGGGGTTGTGAGCGCAGGCGTTGATGTATTTGCCGGAAAGGTGTCTGACATGGCAAAACTAAAGGTTCTTGAACCCCTTAAGATAAAAACGCAGGCAATATCTTCAGCTGCAGAGGCAGCAGAGATGATACTGCGTATAGATGATGTAATTGTAGCAAGCAAGCTTTCCGGCGGTGGAGGTCCACCGGGCGGTATGCCTCCCGGCATGGGCGGCATGGAAGGAATGTAATTGCTGTGCTGAAAGCTGTTGATGAATTGCATACACTCTTGCAAAGAAACAGCGTTGGGCATGCGTGGCTAAAGAATTCCGGATTCAACTAAGATTTTTATGCCTTTATTGCTCATCTCAAGAGGGAATGCACCATGACGGTGGTCTGTCCTGCGCATTTTTCGCACAGCAAGGTTTCGAAATATTCCCTCTCCAAGACCCAGATAATATAGGACTATGACGCCATCAACAACAAATTCCTCTACACCATAGCGCGAGAGTGTCTTACTGTCTTCAGGTATTTCTGCAGATATGAGTGCTGTGCATTTTGCATCTTTGAGATCCTGTGTGAGCTTGAACAGCTTTTTCCTTATTTTATATTCGTCATTCAGGTACATGCCAAAAAGAGATGTCGAGTCAATCACGACGCGGGTGAACTTGTTGACCGCAATCATGTCCTTTAATCTGGCGTTTACGTCTCCGAGTTCAAACGGGTCAAAAAAGTCTATCCTGAATTTTCCCGATTTCTGGTACGATGAAAAATCCCATCCATGAAGCACAGCATCATTAATCAGGTCTTCAGGAGTCTCCTCAAGAGTTATGAAAAGGCACTTTTCTCCGTCCTGCAACCCTTTCCACAGAAATTGGGATAAAAATGTTGTCTTGCCTGTGCCGGTCCCTCCTGTAACAAGAACCACTGAGCCTTTTGGCATGCCGCCTTTTAGAATTTTGTCAAGTCCTGAAATACCTGTTTTTATGCGCTCGACTTTTTTTTCAATACCTGTTTTGGAAACATTTTTTTTTGATTTTGCTACCATGCAACTAAATACGCGCAAGTAGTATATTAATTTTGCTGTTTGTATGCTTGCGGGTATTTTGTATGCAGGACCTCATCAGGAGCGTATTTTTCAAGTCAGAGGGCCAACCATGTGCTTTAGAGGCTTTTATTCAAAGATACGGACAAAAAAGCAAGGTTTATAAACTTGTTCTCAAAATATGTGATGTTGTAGTGGTGTTTTATATGGGACTTAGACCAGGAAAAGTATATCGGAATTGGGAGCGGCCTTACACAAGGCAGGCAACCAAAAAGCCAAGAAAGAGCTATGTTCGTGGTGTCCCGGGTTCAAAACTGCGCATACATGTCATGGGAAACAGAAAAGGGGCTTTTGAGGCAACCATACACCTTGTGACAAAAAAGCAGGTTCAGATAAGGCACAACGCTCTTGAGGCAGGGCGAATTGCAGCAAATGCATATCTCAAGAAGCACCTTGAGGAGGACAATTATTTTCTTAAAATGCGCGTATACCCTCATCACATAATGCGCGAGCACGCGCAGGCAGCAATCGCGCAGGCAGACAGGTTTTATCAGGGCATGAGCCACCCATTCGGCAAGCCTAACGGCGTTGCAGCGCGCGTAAGGCTGGGACAGCCAATAATGAGCGTCAATGTCAATAAAAAAGACGAATCAACAGTTCGTGAAGCTCTTCGCAGGGCAGGCGATAAAATGCCTTGTTCGTGTTGTGTTGAAGTCGAGAAAAAGTAGGCACACTTTTCATTCTAGTGTATTTGTGATACATTTTGCAAGTTTTTTTTCTACTAATTCAGATATATAAATAATCCAAACCATACTCTTTCGAGATGGCTATGAATTACTGCATTCCGCTTAAAGATGCTTTTCGTGAGGCAAAAAAGGAAACCGGCACCAAGGCGTACAATCTTTCATTATTATTGTCCCACGGTTTTCCTGTTCCGCGCGGATTTGTCATCAAGGCAAGCTGTTTTCCGGAATTTCTTGGAAAAACAGGCATAAAAGAAAAGATTGATACATTACTTTCAGAAACAGATGTAGATAACACTGCAAGGCTATCCGGTACATCACACGAAATAAAGAAACTGATTATTTCAACTGAGATGCCGGATGATATGAAAGAAAGCCTTGTAAACACATATATTGGCCTTGGCGAGCGCGAGGACATGCAGGGGCTAAACGAGGTTGCAAAGAGCATAATGAGCTCTGTTAACAGAGAGACCAATGTGGCTGTGCGCGGCTCTGTGCCAAACGATGAATTTAGAAACAGCTTTGCAGGGTGCACGCGCGCAAACCTGAACGTGCGCGGAAAAGTTGGGTTTATTGACGCTGTAAAAAACGTATGGGCTTCGTTCTATTCAGAACATTCAATTTATTACAGGGAAAAGACAGGAAATCAAAAGACAGGGCTTGCACTCCTTGTTCAGAACATGGTGCGAAGTGAAAAAGCAGGTGTGATTTTCACTATAAATCCGGTGACCGGTGAGAAAAACCAGAGGATTGTTGAAGCAGTCTATGGAACCGGTGAGTCAATTTCTTTGGGCGCAACAGTGCCGGACAAGTATACAATCAACAAGGAATCACAGATGATATCAGATTATTCTGTTGGCGGAAAAGAATGGATGTATGCAGAAAATGATTTTGACGGAGGCACGAGAAAGGAGCCTGTGTCTGAGAATAAGCGCGAGTCCCAAGTGCTTTTAGCCGCAGAGCTAAAGATAATCAATGACCTCGCAGGCAAGATTGAATCTCGCTCAAATGTGCCGCAGGACATTGAGTGGGCAATCGCGCGCGGCAGGATATACATACTTCAGGCAAGGCCTGTTATAATGGGCAACACTGAAAAAACAGATAATCCAATGCCCTTTGGCAAAGATGTTATTTGCAGTGGCACCCCTGCGTCAAATGGGAAAGGCGAAGGCGCCCCAAAATCATTTTATGAACCCATGGGCGGCACCATAATTTACGACAATGATGTTCTTCTATCCAGAGATGCGGCACCATCCATATTTAGCATATCAAAAAAAGTATCTGCTATTGTATGTGAAGAAGGCGGAGTGCTCTCGCCTGCAGCAATTCTTCTTCGCGAATTTCACGTTCCCCTGATTGTCGGTGCAAAAGGCGTTATAGAGCGTGCTGCCGGAAAAGAAAAAATAACCGTAAATGCGACAAAAGGCAGTATTTATTCAGAAACCTCGTCTTCGAGTACACTTGCGCCTTCAGAAGCCGCAGAAAATGAAAGCGATACAGGCGGCGAACTTCTTGCGACAAAAATCAGGATTTGCTCACAGGGATTTGAAGAAAGTGAGATGAGTTCTGATTGCGACGGCCTTTTTGTAACAGGCAACATATTTTCAACATATCACGAGGATATTGCAGGATATATTGCAAAGGCCGCAGAGCGCATGCACCCGTCAAAACTATGGATAAAAATGCCAAAGGAAAGCACGGATTTTTCGAGCGCGAGCGCAGGCATTGGCGGCGCAGTCGCGAGAGGATACAAGAACCTCGGCATCATAATCCCTTCAGTGTATTCCAGAACGCATGTTGAAGATGCAATACTCTCTCTTTCAACAAATGGTGTGGACCCGCGCTCTATTGAAATAGGCATACTTGTTGACAGCCCGGCAGGAGCTATAATGGCCTGCGAGTTCGCGCAGGCAGGGACTGCTGTTGCATGCATTGATGCAGACACACTCGTCAAAAACATGTTCGGGCTTGATGACAACACATCCACAGTAAATCTTGAGACCCACCCTGCATTTTTACACATACTCGAGAGATGTATTCGCTCATGCAAAAAACAGAAAATGCACACAGCGTTTTTTGGCAGCGCATCAGGGGACCCGCGCATGATTGACAAATTGGTGGAGTTCGGCATAGACTCGATATGTGTCCCGAAGAAAAGCGAGACAATGGCACGATACATGGCCGCGCGCGCAGAAAGGCGGATGCTTATTGACCTATTAAAACACAGGGACCGGTTTATCAGAAAGGGCGCAGAGTAAAAGGTATATATTGTTTGTTCTAAAACGAGTGTTATGAAAGAAGAAAAGTCATTCAAGCACTGGGCAGACTCAATTGCAGAGAAGCTAGAGGAGCGCGCAAACACAGACCCGATTCTCGCGAAAGTCGTTGCTGAGAAAGGATATTTTGTTTATGATGAAAAAACACCTTCCGGAAAAATACATATCGGAGCAGGGCGCGGGTGGGTAATTCATGACGCTGTTGCCAAGGCACTAAGAGCACGCGGCCTAAAAGCAAAGTTCGTTCTTTCCTCAGACGACATGGACCCTCTTGACAAGATGCCTGTTGATGCTGACGCGAAAAAATACGAAAAATACATGGGCGCCCCTTTCATGAACATACCCTCCCCTGTTTCGGGCTACAAAAGCTACGCAGAATATTACTTCAGGCAGGCAACAGACAAGTTTGCTGAGTTCGGCATTGAGTGCGAGCTTGCAAGCACAGGGCAGGACTATATTGACGGCAAGTTCAACCGCACAATAAAGATCGCGCTCGACAATTCGGACAAGATACGTGAGATATACAAAAGGTTCTCAAGAAAAGGCTCAATCGGAACCGAAAGAATACCATTCAATCCAATCTGTGAAAAGTGTGGCAGGATTGCGACAACCCTTGTAACAGAATGGGATTCAAAGCGCGAGGTTGTCAAATACAAGTGCCTTCCTGATTTTGTCCCGTGGGCAAAAGGCTGCGGCTACGAGGGTGAGCGAAGCCCGTACAACGGGGGCGGAAAGTTCCCGTGGAAAGTTGAGTGGGCAGCCAAGTGGCCGACTCACGGAGTAATAATGGAAACTGCCGGAAAGGACCATTTTTCAGCTGGCGGCTCGCGCTCTGTCGCAATTGCAATATCTGATGAAGTCTTTGACTACCCGCCGCCGTATCCGTCAACAAGAAAAAAGACAGGGGATGGTTACGAGTTCTTCACAATCGGCGGCAGGAAGATGAGTACCTCAAAAGGCAGGGGCATAAGCTTCTCAGACATGACTGATTACGCGCCCGCAACCATGCTGCGCTATCTGCTTGTCAAGACAAGGCCGCGCGCAGTTATTGATTTTGACCCTGTTGGTACAAACAAGATGATACTTCTTTTCGAGGCATACGACAAAACCGAAAGAATATATTTCGGAAAAGATGCTGTTGATAACGAGCGCGAACTTGCGCACGAAAAACGGGTTTATGAATTGTCCCACATTGGGCCTGTGCCAAAAACAATGCCTGCGCAGATTCCGTTCACCCATGCAACAATGCTTGTGCAAATACTTCCTGACATAAAATCTGTTGTTGACTCTTTGAAATCCACAGGGCATCTTTCTGAAAATCTTTCTTCAGATGACGAGAAATATGTCACAGGCAGGCTTACATTTGTAAAGAAATGGGTTGCAGAGTTCGCGCCTGAAGAATACAAATTTGTGGTGAATGAAAAAGTTCCTGATGATGTGATGAAAAGTTTTTCTGATGCTCAAAAGGATGCGCTCACTATGCTTGCAGAGTCACTCAGGAAAAAGAAAATGGCAGAAGACGAGCTTTACAATGAGTTCAAAAGGATATGTTCTGAAACAGGGCTTGCGCCAAAGGAATTTTTCAGGACGTGTTATGTTGCGCTTCTTGGAAAAGAGAGAGGTCCGAAGCTTGTTTCTCTTATTGTTGCTGTTGGGCAGGAGAGGGTTGCCAAAGTTTTGGTTACTTTGGAGTAACGCGCTATGTTTGATGTTTATTTTTTCATAATTATTTTGGAACTCGTCGCGGTATCAATACCATTGATTTCGGAATTAATTTTCTTACCAAGAAATATCGAAAAACAAAATAAACATGAACAGCACACTTATAAAGAGCAGTTTAGAACCGCATACCACATAGCATTCTTTTATTTTTTATTTACCGCGATTTTGTTAAAATTGTACAACTATTTTTATCCAATAACAATACAGCATTTTATTGGAGATAGCATCGTTTTGGCATGGTTGGCATTTGCTACATTGTTTATCTTATTTAAACTAAAGCAAGACCCCTTTGTCAACAAATGTGCTATGATCAGATTAAATAATAACAATGACTTTTTGATTCTATTCTCTTTTGTTGGTTGTATTATTTTTCTTTTCGTAGATAGCGTATGGACAATATCGGGCGAGAGAA
>JAFCBV010000068.1 GCA_017610545.1 Candidatus Nanohalarchaeota archaeon
TATAGGGCATATATTTATTATGTTTCGCTCTATAATTAATGTCGTTACTAAATCATGGAATATGTGTGCGATTGGATAATTCCAAGCTTTTTCGCAATGAAAAATGGACAAATTTAACCAAAAACCAAGAGGTGTTAACTATCCGAGCAAACGAAGTTTGCTGGATTCTAAAAATCACAAAGTGATTTTTAGGGATCCTGACAAATCAAATAGATTTGTTGGATGCTAAAATTGCATAGCAATTTTAAGCATATGGAAAGTCATATCGTCCAGAAAGTTATGACTTTTACTATAATTGTTTGAGTGGTGCTATATGGATTGTGAGTGTGCAGATATGGATAAGAAGGGTGACAGAGGTTGTCGGTCATCGGGTTCTCAGCAGGCAGCAGGGTCACTTAATGAGGATGTTATTGCTGTTCCACAGCAGGTAAAGCCCGGGAAAGATACTGTAAAGATAAATGAGAAAAAGAAGTGTATTCTCTTGAGCCTCAGTCCAAGACTATATCCTCAAACTGTGGTGATGAGGGCATCTTATAGGTTTATAGATGACTTTGATGTTATTGTTGACGGTGACCCTCTTTCGACTATTTTTGTGACAATCAAGGCGAAAAAAGAAGATGATGCATCTTATTCTGAGCTTGAGGAGCTTGCATCTGCTTTTTTCAGGGAGTTGATTCATGCGAATGTGGAGGAGACGCAGGCGCGAAGGTATGCGGATACGCGAAATGCGCTTATTGGCGCTGCCCTGAAGAGTATGATGCCGTCAGTTACTGCAAAGGAAAAAGGTGATGAAAAGCAGGGTTCACCAGATAAGGCAACAGATAGCTGCGGTTCCTGCTAAACTCTATCTTGTATTCGGTTCTATTACTTTGTGGTATATTTCGCAGTTTTTGCATTTTGGGCTTTTGTTTCCTGTGTTTAGTATTGCTGCTTTTTTCAGGAGTGTTTCGCAGTATGAGCAGGTTTTGCAGTCAAGTGTGCATTTTTGCATGTTTTCGAAGAAGTTTAGCTTGTCTAGAACCTTGTTGTTTATGAATGTGAAGTAGCATTTCATGCTTGTCATATCAAGGATGTCCAGAAGGTCGCCGTTTTGTTCTTCGTTTATGTATGCTTTCAGGGTTGTCTCAATCTGTGCGGTGGGAAATGTTCTTGTGGCAAGCTTGAAATAGTCTGTGAATGGCTTGTAGTATTTTATGTCTTCCGGCCTTATGAAAGGTATGCGAAATATTTTTTCCGGGTCTTTTGAGATGACTGTTATGCATGAACGCTCAAGGAATGGCTTGTCAGGTAAATTGTGTGCAAGTGAGTTGAAGTGCATCTTCCTGAACGGGCAGTTGCTGAGGCAGCCTTCGTTTACAAGTAGTTTTATTTTCAGGCCTGTTGCTTTTTTTATTTTTTTTATGAGATCAAGGTTCCTGTTGATGTCGCGGTCTATTGTCAGTACGTCTATGCCCATGTCTTTGAGGTAGAGAGCCTGCTCAATGTTTGAGGTATAGCAGTTGATTGATGAGTGCAGTTCCAGTTCGGGTATTTCTTTCTTGATTTCTGTTATGTAGAGTGGGTTTGTTATTGCTGCGCTTTTCAGGCCGGATTTAGTTAGGGTTTTCAGGTAGTCTGTTACTTTTTTTATGTGGGCGGTGTCTGCGCATAGTGCGCCTTCGCAGGTTGCGTTGAGCAGGATTTGGGAGTTGATGTTTGTGTTTTTGCATTTTTTGATTACTTTTCTGATGTTTGTCCTGTATTCTTTTTCAATTGGCCAGTTCCTGCCGGATGTCAGATATTCGGGGGGCATAGGGAAATACAGGCAATCTATCCATTCAGAGTAGGTGTCCAGTAGTTCAAGCATTTTCAGGTCCTGATTATAACCTATTGAATATTTTGTTTTTTTCGTCATCAGTTCTATTTAACTACGATAAAGATATATATATGGTTCTCCAACCTATTATTATGTGTTGTTGTACTTGCCGGAGAGTTATCTTATGAGTATACGCGATAAAATCAAAAAAATCAGGAAGTGTGATCTTTTTAAGGTAAATAATGGTGAGAAGACGGGTGTTGTTAACAGTCTTGTTATGCTTGGCTCTGTTGCAACTTTTATTACGGCAATTGAGCATGAAGTGAATGCAATTCGTTGTGATGATAATGGCGAGATAACTGATACTGATTTAAGTGCTATAGGTCCGCAGATTGATGACAGCCAATGGAAAAATCACTGCTGGAACTGGTCATGGTGCTGGTGCTGGAGTTGGGGCTGGGGTCATAGTGCATCGTCAAGTTGATGCTTTTTTCTGTTTTTGTGTAGCGGTAGTTGTGGAATAGGTGTGAGTGGATGATAAATGAGATATGTGATTGCAGTTCCGGACCGCTGGAATTAAACGGCAGTATTTACTGCGGGTTAGGATTTGGCTGCAACAATGACTGTATTTTGTGTGTTGCCAATATTAGTGAAAAGCGTGAGAATATGAGTACCTCTCAAATGGTTGCATATTTTGACAGGCTTATAGATAATAAGAATCTTACGATTCAGATATCCGGCGGAGAACCGACTATCAGGGGAGATTTTTTGTATCTGATGGAGTATTTGTCTGTCAATGCGCCCCAGATTACAAAGGTGTTGCTTTCAAATGGCCGAAGGTTTTCCAATACAGACTTCACTGCAAAGGTTGCGGCTTATCCACCTGTGTGCGTTCTTGTGCCGCTTCATTCTTATCGGCCTGCGCTTCATGATATGATTACAAGAAGGCAGGGTAGTTTTAATGAAACTGTTCTTGGGATAAGAAATATGCTTGAGTACAAAATAATAGTTATTCCAAAGATTATTGTGAATAAGTTGAACTATCAGCTGGTGCCTGATTTTGTAGAGTTTGTAGCACAGACTTTTCCTGAATGCAAGGCTGTCGGGGTTGATACTATGGATCTCCTGGGGTCTGCGGGTGCAAATAAGGAAACACTTAAAATAAAGCACACTGAATCTGCTCCTTATATCCAGAAGGCAATTGATGTTGCACAAAAATACGGTTTGCATATATCGGTCATATACATGCCATTCTGTCTTGTTGAAGAAAAATACAGGAAATTTATCAGCGCTGACCAGTTCATTGTTATGTATAAGGATCCGCGTGATGAGAGGGAAAAGGGAAGCCTTACAAAGGAGCGCGGCACAGTTGAGGCATGCGGCAAGTGCAAGTATGTCGGGGAGTGTCCGGGTACATGGTACAGTTATTTCAGGGAGTTTGGCTATGATGAGTTGAAGCCGATTTATGATTGATTCTTTTGTTCGTTGAAAATTTAAATGTGCGCTACGGTTTGTTAAGTGTATGTGGCTGAATGCCAGAGAGTATGTGTGTTGTGTGTTATGTCTGTTGAGTCGAAAGTGTTGAAGCCGGTGATGAATGAATATTTTTCAAGGAAACTGGGTAATGGCAATGTTCTTGTGGCGACCCGTCATGGGTCATGGTCTGTTCTTTCAGGGGAGCAGTTTGGCGTTCTTGATAAAGAGGATTTTGCTTCTGATAGGATGCTTTTGCGCGACCTTGAGGAGAAGGGTATTGTTCTTACTGAAGGCGGTGTTAGGAGGATTGTGGGTTCATACAGGTATCAATATTTTCATCTTGCTGATTCAAGACCGTTGTGTATAGTGTATCTGACTAATAAGTGCAATCTTGCCTGCAAATACTGTCATTCTGATTCTGATGCTGATTCTGATGAACTTTCAGATGATGCTGCCAGGGCAATAATCAGTTTTATCTGCAGTATGCCCCATAAACATATTGCTGTTGAATTCCAGGGTGGTGAAACGCTTTTGCGCTTTGGGGCGTTAAAGAGGTTTTTGAAATTATTTGATGAGGGAGTCAAGTCTGCCGGCAAGGTTGTTGATTCAAGGGTGATTGTTTCCAATATGACGCTTATGAATGAGGAGATTGCTGAGTATATTCTTGATAATAATATTGGGCTCTGTACTTCTCTTGACGGTCCGGGGGAGCTTCATGACAGGCAAAGGCCTTTTCATGACGGGAGCGGGTCATACGATGTGCTTATGAAGTGGGTTGAGTATTTTTCTCTTCGCGGCAGAAAATTAAGTTTTCTTCCGACGATTACTTCCATTTCATTGGAGTATGACCCTAAATCTATTGTTGATGCATACAGGGATGCGGGTGCAAAGTGCATAATGTTTCGCCCGGTGTATGGTGTTGGCAGGGGCGCTAAGGGTAATGAGCTTTTGATGGAGCCTGGTAGGTATTTTGAGTTCTGGAGGAAGGCCATTGATTATATGGTTGAGCTTTCGATGGATGGCAATGTTTTTTATGATTCTACTGTGCAGAGTATGCTTATCAGTATTTTTACTGACCAGAGGGGCAATATGTGTATGAGACGGCCCTGCGGGGCAGGTATTGCGCAGTTTGCATTCTATCTTGACGGTTCGATTTATGCATGTGATCTTGGGAAGAAAAGTGATACGTTTAAGTTGGGGGATGTTATGTCTAGCAGCTATGAGGATGTCTTTTTGAATACTATCCAGCTTCGTACTAATACTTCTGAGTTCCAGCCGCTTTGCGATACCTGCGTGTATGGTGCTTTCTGCAGTGCATGCGTGTGTAAGTCACATGCGCGCCATGGCAATATTGTGCCTATGACGCCTATTGATTTTGATTGCAAGGTCAATAAGATGATGTTTGACTATATTTTTGAGAAG
>JAFCBV010000069.1 GCA_017610545.1 Candidatus Nanohalarchaeota archaeon
GAACAGAGTTGTATGTGTATTAATGAAGAAGCCTAAAATCGTAATAAGCCCTGCGGCCTTAAATAGCGATTCACCGAGTTGGTGCGTGTCAATCCATACAGTCTCGCTGCTGAGCGTCCACGGAGTTCTTATGCCGATAAACCCGTTGACTTTTGATTTTCCAAGTAATTTGCCAAAAGAATACACAAACACTGCAAAGACAGGGGCACTCATACGGGCTGTGCTAAAGTGCATCCCAAGATTCCATGACAGAGACAGTATGTGTGCATAAAGCAAAAGTGCAACTATCGCTATCGTGAATCCGTCAAAATATTTTATGAATGTGTCAATGTTTTCCTTGAGTTCGTCTATTTTTGGGAGGCTTCTAAACAAAAAAAACATGCCAAGAGAATATAATGGTATCAAAAATACACCCCAGAACGTAGACCTATATTCGCTAACATCCCCCGCAGCATTCCATGGCGATGCCATTTTTTCAGGCATTGAAGGATAAAAATAGATACCAATAACAAAAGACAGGACAACCATCCCAAAAACAAGAAACTCGTTTTTTCTCATAGCACATCATCTGTTAATTCTCACGTCCAATTGGTTTTGGCTTCCAGGAGTTCTTTGTATACTCCTCAAGAACCCTGCTGTATATCGTGTTTGTCATTTCAGCGACGTGCTTCCATGCGTATATTTTGCTGACCTTTTCATACGCGTTATCGGCAAGAGCTCTTCTAAGATTCTCGTCTTTTAGCAGGCGCACTATTCCGTGCGCAAGCGATTCTGAGTGCCCGCACCAGACCTTTAGGCCATCTTTTTCATGTTCTATAATTTCTGATAGCCCTCCTGTGTCCGAGACTATAACAGGCACCTTGCACGCCATCGCATCAAGGGCTGCAATCCCAAAGGGCTCATACCTTGAAGGAACGATTACAACATCAGACGAATTTGTAAGCGCGCTTACAGTCCAGTCATCTACATATCCGGTAAAGCACACCTTATCTCCAACACCCATTTGATGCGCGAGTGCCTTGCACTTATCAGTCATATACCCATGCCCGACTATAACCAGCTTTGCGTCAGGCACTTCTTTTAGGACCGAGTGGATTGCTCCAAGAGCAACGTCCACACCCTTTTCCCACACATGCCTTCCGACAAAAAGAATCAATTTCTCATGAGGTAGTGAGTAGCGCGATCGTATCTCATTCTTGTTAAACTGGATCTCATGTTTTGCTATATTGACTCCGTTTGGTATTACGTCAATTTTATCCCAGGGCGTGTGAAAAGTCTCAGATATACTCTGCTTCATGAAATGTGAGCATGCTATAACGCGCCAGGATTCATACGCCATTTTCTTCTCAAGATCGTTTATCAAAGTTTGCCGGTCATCATAAATTCCACCACGCCTGCCGACTTCAAGTGAATGTATGGTTGATACCAGAGGAATTCGGTATGTGTGTTTCAGGCTCACTGCACATGATGAAACAATCCAGTCGTGCGCATGAATTATGTCCACGCCACATTCATCTGCAATTGCTGCAGCAGCCTGATTATACATTAGAATATTCATCTCAAGAGCCCATGAAGGAAAGTCCTCTGCAGGAAGATGATCTGAATCAAATCTATATACAGTAACCCCGTTTTCAATGGTTTTGCCTGTCTTCTTCTCAAAAGAGCATGCAATAACTATTGGCTCAACACCTTTCTGTGCCTGCGCTTGCGCAAGTTCTTCTATATGCGTTCCAAGTCCGCCAACCTTATAGGGAGGATATTCCCAAGCCAAATGAAGTACTTTCATTGACATTCCTCTTTTTTATTGGTTTCATTATTTACAGAATCCCACCATTTATTCATAACCCATGAATAATCGCGCGCAATGCTGTTCGTCCAACCATCTCCTTTTGGTGGAACAACATTCACTTTTGATGAAGGCGGCGAATAGAATTTCAAAAGCTCGTTCTTCATCCAGTTTTCATTGACTATGATTCTCTTTGAGTCCTCGCTTGCCCTCCACTCAAGTTGCTTTATTGCTTCAGTGTATTCGTTTGAAACCCCCGGAGTGCGCTGGTCCTGAACAGAATAATAATTCACAAGAAGCGGGCGCCGGAGTGCAGCCTGAAGATTTAATGCAGACGGAAACATTGTCCATTCGTGTGCATGTATCAGATCTATGTTGCCTGTTTCATGGTATATGTCTGACGCGACGCGCCCGACTTCCATGCCAAGAGTCATTGCCCATGTTAGTGGAGAATATGTCTTTATTGAGTTTCCTATGTAGTGTACATTCACTCCTGCGAGTTCTATTGCCTGCCCGGCTTTCCATGGATCAAAGCATACGACATGAGTGTTTATGCCGTTGTTGACAAGCCCTTCTGCAAGGCTCTTGCACTGAAGCGCCTGCGATGTCAGGTCCCGCGGAAGATATTCTGCTGTTAGAAGTATGACATTTTTAGGCTTTCTCTTTGATATATCATCGTCAACATCAAATTTGAGTTGATTTAGTATGCGATCTATTATTGATCGATTAAGTCTTTGTACTTCCTGCGGGTTCATTTTGTCGTCCTCACGTTATCAATTGCCATATTGTGCGCAAGTACGTATTGTTTTGCAAGGATTTTCCAGTCAGCAAGCGATGCGAGTGTTTTCGCATGATTCTTGCGGCGTATGATGTCATTTTTGTCATCAAATATTATTTTCCTGAGAATTGATGTAAGCGCACTTACAACCTCGTTGTCTTTCTTGCCTCTTCGCTTTAGCACAAATATGCCTTGGTCTTTTGTGGATTTTGCACTTTTTTCAATGAACTGCCCGTAGCCTGCATAATCGGTGGTAACCGTCATGCTTCCATAAGCTGCTGCCTCAAGAGGAGTGTATCCCCACGGTTCGTAAAATGAGGGAAAGATTCCTGCACTGCACCCGATACTCATTGATTTGTAGCTCATGCCAAGGAGCCTGTCTGAATTTGAAAGATATTTCGGGTAAAAGATTACCTTTACTCTATCTTCTTCCCTGTTAAAGAGCCCTTCATTCATAAGCGTGCGCACAACAGAATCTTTATTTTGGTCATACTTGAGGTTGAATGCGCAAAGCGGAGCGCTTGCACCTTTCTTTGAGCGAAATTCCAGATAACTCCTCTTAAGTTCTGCCTGTTCGCCATCAGATATCAAGTTAATGTTGCCTTTGTTTGATGCCAGCGTGTCAAGAGAAGTTATCATGCGCTCGCGAACATCCGGCAATATTTCTGTTATGTAATTGTTTATGGAATGGTATAAAGAAATATTCTGGAGAACATCCATGTTTTCTCCACCCGAATCAGCAGGCACAAATATGAACGCAAAAACATCTTTTTTTGTTTGATCTTGCTTTAATTCATTGTTGAGCTGTCCAAGGCTTTTTATGAAAATATCAACGCCTTTGTTTCGAAACTCATAGCGCCCTGAAAGATAAAGTATGCGCGGGTCGTCAATGTGAAGGTCATAGTACGCCCCAAAGTATCCTCTCAAAAATGAAACGATTTTTGCTTTGTATTTCGTATGAAGATATGAAAGCTCTTCCATTGAAGGAAACCTGTCTGTCTCAAGGCCGTTTTGCAGTACTAAGTCAGGGGCTTTTGCAAGTATGTATTCTGCCTCAAGGGCAGTTGCATCAGAAACTGTTGTGAACACATCGGCGTTTGCAGCGCATGCCTTTTCTGTTAGATGTTTGTCCTCCACGCAATATTCATAGGCCTTTTTTGGGTCAACGTTTTTGCCTGATGAAATGCCTTTTGAAAACTCATCCTGTGCGCCCTCATCAAAGGATGCTATAGTGCGCCCGAGCATAGTCGCATGTGTCATAAATACTGTTGCGACAGGAGATTTTTGTTTTTTAAGATAAAGCAGGCCTGCTCCGCTCATCCATTCATGGAAATGAGCAACCGAATTTTGCATGCCGCAGTTTGCTGCAAGTTCTTCAATAAGCATTCCGGCAGCGCGCCCCCAAACAATTGGTTCTGAAAACCAGTTATCAGAGCGTATTGAATCAATTTGGTAGTTGGCCCATAATTCGGTCTTAATATCATTTGCATTGTGCCTGAAGCTTGTAACGTCAATTAGTATGCACCGGGGCATACCTGCTGTGTGCCAGCGCCCGTACCTGCACTTAATTCCTTTTTTCTCAAGGGACTTAAACACTTTTTTGAAAACACCCGCACCTTCTTCAAGAAACTCGTATTTTGCTTTGCCGGAATCATAATACCCGACAGCAATATAATTATCACCATAATATTTTAGCATCTGCGGAATCTTTGATTTAATTACAGCATAGATTCCTCCTATTTTATTTGCTACCTCAAAAGATACTTCAAATAGGAATTTCGCTTTCGGAACAACAACTGCTTCTCCCAAGAAATCACCGTGCTTTAAATTAAATTATACAATGAAAAACGCAAGCCAGCCACGCTTTACACAACATGGTAAATCATAATTACTCACTTGTCGAAAGTGACAAAACATGCGTTGCTGATTGCGGTTTTATACTACTTATATATACTTCCTGCTGCTTATATATCTTATTTGAGCTTGTAAGGAAATTTGCGGTGCAATGTTTATGACTGGCGTCCGTATTTCTAAAAAGAATTTTGCAAAAAAGCACTATACCTGTGCAGGCAGAAAATCATTTATTCAGAGAT
>JAFCBV010000070.1 GCA_017610545.1 Candidatus Nanohalarchaeota archaeon
CGCATTTCTTTTGTGCTCGAAAGCAAAACAGGTCCTGAGAACCTTTCGATAGAGGTCAATGGAAAACCAGTGTACTCTGACTCTCCGGCACCCGATGTACCGACGCAGATAGACTTCTCGCGCCACGAAACACGCGTTTCACCCGGTGAAAACCTTTTATCATTCAAGACAGGACGCGATTCAACATACATAATGAAAAACACAAGGCTCACAATTTTCTACTACGGCACCGGAGAGGCAATCTACAGAATACAGCCTTTTGAATTAAACGAGTTTTGGAAAGCATATCTCATGAAGGAAAACGTCACCGGTGTTGTAAAATTCTATGTTCGAAGCGCACCACTTGATAGCGGTCTTGATGTTATGCTAAACAATAAGACACATACCTTTGAGACGCTTTCGGCAAACACGTGGTACAATATAACGTTCAGTGAAGAAGACCTGTCAGAGGACACAAAGAATGTTGTTAAATTCTACACGCACGGAAACTACGACCTTGGAAAACTGAATGTGATTATAACATCCCCGCTTCAAGAATAAGCAGAGCGAACTTATCAGTTCAATCCGATCTATGTGTTTCATAAAGAACGTAGTTTTAATAGGGTATCTCAGATAATCTGAAGCACCCACGGAAGCAACGCAGTTGTAAACACAGTTGCAACGAGTGCTGTAATAATTGCATGCCATAACAGCACCTCTCCAGAAGTTATCTTTATGAGTGCAGTCCATGCAATAAAAGAATTTATCATAAATTGAAAATCAGGAGGCATGCTCTTTATCAAAGGGTATATTATAAGCATTATGGCCGAAATCATAATGACTTTTATGAAGTGTATGTAGTCGCCCTCATGCAACATATTCAGCACAAGCACGACCAAAAATGTCGTAAAAATGAAAGAAAGTATATGTGCGATGATGGATACAGACATAAAACACATTTACTACAAAGGTATATATATTTTTGATGCAATTTACATATCTTAAGGGGTGTGTTTGAATGTCAATAATTGCTTTAAATTACAAAAAGATTTTCGCTGAAAAACAGGGTGTTTTAAAAAACGTAAGTATCAACACAACGCCAAAAATAGTGAATGCAAAAAAGACGAAGCTTTCAGGGCTTGGTGCTGATGTTGATATTTTGACAGTTGATTTTGAATTCTCGAGTGCATTTGAACCAAAAGCAGGCGGGATAAATATTGAGGGCAGTCTTGTATGCCGAATTGCAGATCCTGAAGGCGCCGCAAAGATGTGGGAAAAGGAAAAGAAGCTTCCTGAAACAGTGCAGATTGAAGTTGTGAACTATATCTTTTCAAAAGTAGGCATTCTCGCCCTGCAGTTGTCAGACATAATGCAAATGCCGCCTGTAATCGGAATGCCCAGAATAAGTGAACCTGTAAAAGACAAGAAATAATTACTTAACAACGGTTTTCTTTACATTTGCATGTTTCGCAATGCATATCTTGTTGGTTCTTCCGCGTCGGGTTCTCTTGATAATGCCGCGCGCTTCCAGATCAGCAACAATACGGCTGACCTTGGCTTTCGAAAAATCTGTTGCCTTTACAATATCTCTTTGCAAGCAGTCTTTTCCACGCTGTGTTACTGCATCCACAACATTTTTCTCGTCCGGCTTAAGAACCGAAAGCACAGTCCTCACATTTGATGATGCGCGAAATCGAAAGAAAATAAGAAGCCCAAAAAGCACAACGATTATTACAACAAGTGCTGAATTAAAATTGAATGCAGAAGGTGTAATTGGCTCGTAATCTGCTGTAAATGTGTATGTTTTTCCAAGTTCCGGCTTTTCTACATCCCATGCGATTGTGGTGCGCCGCCCTGTGCTTCCGAGACGCCATCCAAATGGATATATTGGATCAAAGTCTGTGCCGCTCACAATCCCGGTTGCTTCCGGCAGAATCATCATGACACGAAGGTTATTTGTCGGGTCGCTGATCATGTAATTGTATGAAATGATGCGCGCCATTGCACTTGGTGACGAAAGCTGGTATGCTTCAAAAGTCAAATCAACAGAATAATTTTTAAGATCCGCACTATTTGGTGTGCAAAGAATCACAGTCCCGTAAGTCTCTGCAGAGAACGAACATGAAAGAGGCCCGAATTCATCTGTTGCATAAACATTTCCGATTCTTGCAAGGGCAATGTAGCTTATTTTACTTGTTGTTAAATCGGCATAGTCTATATTCACGACTACGCGAGAAACATCATTTGAGCCCACATCAACGGTTATGTCTTGTGAACTTACTTGTGTGGCAAACACAGGCAACGCCATTGCAAAAAACGCTGTCAAAAAAGTAACTGCCACAAAAGATAATCCGCCGGGTTTATACAGCATACTAGTCTCCCTTAATCACCATTCCGCCAAGCCCTGCAGATGTGAACTTAT
The DNA here is from genome assembly GCA_017610545.1 of Candidatus Nanohalarchaeota archaeon. Taxonomy (GTDB): domain Archaea; phylum EX4484-52; class EX4484-52; order EX4484-52; family B79-G9; genus JAFCBV01. The sequence goes on from JAFCBV010000070.1 coordinate 2,402, forward strand.
GCATCATGTCAGAAACGGTGGCAAGGGCGTTTTGCGCCTCGCGCATTGTTATGGTGATTTTTTCAGGAGCAAGTATCTCGATTGCAGTGGGAGCATAATTGATTGTGATGTTTGTGAGAATTTCATACGACTGATAGAATACAACGATCTCTGTGACTTTTGCATAAAGGATGTGTATCCCTTTATCTATAAGCTGTTTTGGTGCCTCAACTTCTTTTACATCGGACGCTGAAATGTCTGCAATGTACAAGTCCTTCTCGGCTTTCATCTTCTTTATGTGCTCTGTAAGTGACTTGTCTGCAACTTCCTTTCCTGTTGCCTGCACCTCAAAAAGCATCCATGCCTTTATCCAGCCCTTTTCCAAAAGCTCTTTTTCCTTTTCATTATCTGCCATCTAAAAACCAAATATTTCTTTCTGGAACAATTTAAACAAAATTATTTTATCCTGAAACAATTAAACGCTTGTTTAATATCTTTCTGTTGTGCTTTGCTTTTGTCAGAATCATGAAACCTCTATGCGACCCTGAAGTCGCTGTCGCTCCAACATTTCGGAAATCCGCTTCGCAAATTTCCTTATTTCCGAAATGCAGGAAATGCGAGAGCATTTCTGAAATCCTGAAAAGCATAGCTTTTCAAGACACCCTAAAGGACGGGGTTTGATTGGTTCGGTTTCAAGTCATCTCACTTCGCATTCGCTTCGTTCGAAGCTTTTTGAGCTATGCTCAAAAACTCTCCAACCGGCAACACCGCCATAAATTGCGGAGTTTCAACGGTTGTAGATAACTATATTTCACTCTCATCAACATTTCCTATGTGGATGTGTTTAATGCCGTGTTCCTTTGCGATCTCCCGTGCAAGGGCTAGTGTCTCAAGAGGTGTCGGGGGTGCGTCCATCAGGTATGCCGAAAAATACCGTGAAAAATGAAGAGGGATATTCTTGTCAATTCCTGCAAGCCACGCGCACAGCATGTGAAAATCCTCTTTGGAATCATTTTCTCCGGGAATCACAAGGTTTGTAACCTCAACATGGATTCCGAGCTTGTGCATAAGCTCAACTGTCTCAAGAGGGGGCTTTTCAGAGGGGGCTTTACAAAGATTCTGGTAAAATCTGCTTTTCATTGACTTGACATCTACGTTTGCAGCATCAATGAATGGCGCAAGCTTTTTGAGCGGTTCCGGATTTATGTATCCGTTTGTGACAAGCACATTGTAGAGCCCCTCATTTCTCGCAAGCTTTGCTGTATCTAATACGAATTCGTAGAATATTGTTGGCTCTGTATATGTGTATGAAATCCCTTCAGAATGTTTTTTTGCAAGAGCCACTACTTGCTTGGGGGATATTTTTTCACCAGCAATTTTTTTTGGCTGTGAAATATCAAAATTCTGACAGAATGTGCAATGAAAATTGCAGCCAACTGTTGAAATAGAGAGTGTCTTTGAGCCGGGGCGAAAATGAAGAAGCGGCTTTTTCTCTATGGGGTCGACTGCTATAGAAACAATTCTGCCGTAGACTTCTGAGAAAAGGGTTCCTCCTGTATTGCGCCTCACCCCGCAGTTGCCAACACAGCCCTCAGCAATTATGCAGTTTCGGGGGCACAGTACACACTGCACTTGTTTGTTCTCAAGCTTTTTGTAGAACATCGCCTCTTTCATAGTTATATTGCGCGTGTTAAAAATTTAAGGAAGAAGGTACAAGGTATATTATGAAATTTGCTGTTGTCGGAAAAGACACAAGAAAAACAGAGTCAGAGCTTCTTGGAACCGGCTTTGTGAAAGATTTTGAAAAACCGGATGTGGTGTTTTCTGTTGGTGGCGACGGCACAATACTGTTTTCGGAATACAAATATCCATGCGTTCCAAAAGTTGCAATAAGAAAAAGCAGAATCTGTAAAAAGTGTGTTTTCGATGCAGGAGATTTAAAAAAAATAATGGGTGCACTGAAAAAGGAAAAATATTCGGTGACAGAATATCTTAAATTAGAATCCTTGATTTACGGAAAAACGCTTTATGCGCTAAACGAAATTCAGGTCCATAATGCTTCGCCTGCAAAAGCAATACGCTTCAGTGTTTCTGTTAACGGAAAAGTAATCGAAAAAGAAGTGATAGGTGACGGTGTTGTAGTATCTACGCCATACGGCTCGGGAGCGTACTATTATTCTATTGGTGGTGGTGCCTTTGAAAAAGGCATTGGCATTGGCTTTAACAATCCCCATGCGCGAATCAAAAATCGGGTTGTTCCTGAAAACTCTGTTGTTGAAATACAGCTTTTGCGCGGACAGGCCATTGCATTATGTGATAATTCAGACGACGTGGTTATCCTACAGGAAAACAAAGCCATACAGATTAAAAAAAGCATAAATGCTGCACGATTTGTGAGAATATGAAAACACTCAAAATAGGCGACAATATCTGGATGCTTTCCCTTGGCGGGGTTGACTCAAACATCTATGTTGTTGACGGCTGTATGCTGGTTGACACAGGCACAGGCCTGCGCGCAAAAGAGCTTGATTCTGCGCTCAAAGAGGCGGGCGTCTCTCATGATGAGATAACCTCTATTGTAAACACTCACGGGCACTTTGATCACCTGGGGGGGAACGTGCTTTTTGAAAGCGCAACTGTTCTTGCGCACGATTTGTGCGCTGATGTGATTGAGAATGCGGACAATATGAAATCTTATGCTCACTGGTTTGGGGGCTCGCTTAAGAAAAGAGGCTGCGTGCGCCTGAAGGACAAAGATATTGTACGCGCAAATGATACAACGCTTGACGTGATTCATGCGCCAGGGCACAGTGACGGGAGTATCTGCCTGTTTGACAAAAAGAGTGGTGTATTGTTCGCAGGGGATGTTATCTTCAAGAATGGTTATGGACGAACTGATTTATCGGGCGGTGACGGGGCAAAACTTCGGCATACACTGCGCAAACTCTCACAATTTGAGGTAAATAAAATACTTCCGGGGCACGGGGAGATAATAGAGGACGGGAGCGCGCATATAAGGACGACGATTGATGTGATTAGGGCGTAGATATTATTATGAAAAACCACAAACTATTTGCCAAGGCGCACACTTTCCTGTCTCTACTAAAGAAAGAAGATAAAGTCGCAGTCATACACCACACAGACGCTGACGGCGTGTGCTCGGGTGTGCTTGCTGCAAGGGCTGTTGAGAATTTTCGTGAAAAAAAGGTTGATTTTTCTTTTTGCCAAAATGATGGTGAAACAAGCATAACTAAGGAGACTGTCAAAATCCTGCGCGAAAAGGGCATAAACAAAGTCATAATAACAGATCTTGCAGTTGACGAAACTCCTGCCACAATCAGGGCGCTTGAGAAATTTGCAGATATTCTGATAATTGACCACCACATAAAGCAAAAAGACCTTTCAAGCGAAAAAACAACTATTATCAAGGCAGAAGATGTCTCGAACATTGAGCCCTCGCAATACCCTGCAACAAAACTCACATACGACATATTCTTTGAGATTCTTGGCGAGCGCCCGGCATGGATTGCTGCTGTTGGGATAATCGGGGACTATGCAGGCAAGACATGGACTGATTTTATTGAAAGTGTTGAGGAAAGCGGAGTGCAACTCAAAGACCTGAAGGATGCCGAGGCGCTTATTGCCTATGCGCGAGCCGCTGCAGGTACAGAAGGAGTCCAAAAAGCGTTTGAAATATTTTATCCTGCCCTGAATGTGAGAACTATTCTTGAAAGCCCGCTTTCGAAATACAAATCTGCTGTTGAAAAAGAGATTCACCACCATATTGCAGAGCATATAGGCAATGCGGTGTTTAAAGATGATGTTGTGCTCTATGAGTTTGAGTCAAAATACAACATAAAATCGCGCCTCTCAAACCGGCTTTCACAAGAGCTTTACCCAAACAAGACGGTTCTTGTGCTCCAAAAGGGAAAAGAGCGGGTTGATATTTCGGCAAGGCGCCAGGACATGAAAAAATCGATGGCATCTCTTGTGAGGTGTGCGATTTCAGGCATCCCAAAATCCCTTGGCGGAGGGCATGCACCCGCAGCAGGCGGATATTTTCCAATAAAACATCTTGAAAAAGTAAAAAAGAAGCTTATTTCTTAAGCTTCACAATCTTGAGCTTGATGCCGTATTTTGTGAAATCCGCGTATTCTGTAAATATTTTCGGATGGCTGATAACAATTCTTCTTGTAGTCTCTGAATGGAGCCCTGCCTGCCTTGCAAGCTCCCTCACCCACAATCCACCAGGAGTTCTCTGGAGAATTGACACGAGTTTTGCGAGCCGTCTTGCCTCCATTGTTGTGTCTTTTTTGCGCATAGAGTGATATTGTGTCAGATGACACATATAAAGGTTTTGGAGATACGTGTGGCTAAAAGAAGTGGTTTTTAGATAAGCTTATTTATTCCTAGAAACAGAAACAATCTCTATGTTCCACAAAATGACACACATAATGAGTGAGACTGAGCTTCTTGACTCCGCCTTTCTGCGCGCAAAGGCTGTTAAATTGCCTTATGACCCTAAAAGGAGCAAAAAAAGTGCAGGGAAACTTATTGAAAAAACAAAAGTTATTGTCTTTGCAGAGGTCATAAAAAAGCACTTTGACAAGATAAACAAGATGATGCCGTCCTTTGAGCTTCTGCCGCCGTTCTACCGCGACCTCGCTGAAATCGCGGTCAAAAAGGATGATTTTAAGAAATCGCTCAACTCCGTCCGCTGGGCTGATAAGAAAATACGCGCACTTGGCGGCTCCTGCAGGAGAAAAATGTCAAAAACAACGCCTGAAAAGGCGGTTGTGTTTCGTAAGCAATTTTTCGGCAGGGCGTCATCTGTAGTAAACGATATTAGAAAAGACCTCGTCATACTTGAGACTTCGAGAAAAAAACTTCGGCGACTGCCGCGCCTGTTGCCGCTTCCGACTTTTGTACTCGCTGGCGCGCCCAATGCCGGAAAATCTTCTGTTTTGCAGGCACTGACTGGCGCAAAGCCTGAAATACAGCCATACCCATTCACCACAAAAGGGCTTCTTCTCGGCTATATTGACAAACAGGTGCA
>JAFCBV010000071.1 GCA_017610545.1 Candidatus Nanohalarchaeota archaeon
TCAACCCCTGACGGGTGCGGCTTAATCTCCCGTGGCTCTTTTGGAAGCTCATCAACTCCGCGCGCAAAATCAAACTTTTCATTATCAGGATCCACAAAAACAAGCTTTGCAAAAGGATTCATTATCGCGGTTTCCTGTAAATACTCATACACAGACTGCTTTCCGCGAACATATCTCCCCTTCACTTCCATCTCAATCCGGGTCCCGTGCCCGCTTCCGTAAACCATGTTCTCGGAAATTATTTCAGGATCATTTTTTTGTGTGTCAATTCTTAGTTCATAAATGTGTGTCTTGCCATCATTAATGCGCGAATATATTTTTGCAGGCTTTCCGGATGTCAACTGGGCATAAAGCACAGCCCCTGAGATTCCGATTCCCTGCTGCCCCCTGCTCTGACGCAGGCGGTGAAACTTTGAGCCAAATAGAAGCTTGCCAAAAACATTCGGAATATTTTTTTTGACAATTCCCGGTCCATTGTCCTCTATAACAACCTTGAATCTCTCGTTTTTTACTTTCAGGACCTCAATATAAACTTCAGGCAGTATGCGCGCTTCCTCGCACGCGTCAAGCGCATTGTCAACAGCCTCTCTCACAACAGTAAGAAGGGACTTCTGAAGATTCTCATAACCAAGAAGGTGCTTGTTCTTTTCAAAAAACTCGGCAATAGATATTGCCTTGTGGTTTTCTGCCAACTTGTTTGCATGAACCTGTTTTTCAACTGTAGCCATAAATGTTACCTTGATGTTTTTCTTCTTTGAATTGCGCTAAATGCACTCTTGTGCGTTGCGCCGCCAAGAAGCATACTTATTGCCCCTTCAGCATCCGCAACATCATCATGCTTTCCGATTATGGAAATTGTTTTTCCATACACTGCGATTCGGGTGTTTGTCGCATATTCTATGTGTTCTTTTGATCTTCCGCCGGAACCAATTATTCTCGACTTCATACGAACAATTGTTTTCTCGCGCTCACCTACAATCTCGGGGACGTTTATTATGCTGAGCGTCTCGTCCCCGCTAAAAAGACGATATGCATCCTTTGCTGAAAAGCCGCGCCCGATTGCTTTTATCACATTCTTCAGGTTGAATACAGAGAGCGGATCCTCACCAAAAACAGTGACATCTCCCTCGCGCGATGCTTCAATGGTGCAATTTGATTTTTTCGAAAGCTCTCTTTTGGTCCGGCCGCCAATTCCTATAAGGGCGCGAACTCTCGCTTTAGGTATACGCAAGAAGTCTTCGTTCACTCAAACACCTCGTATGTATCTGTTTTTGAGATGAAAAGCATCTCGGACCTGTTGTTCAAATTCATATAGGTGCCTTAGTTTTATAAGCCTTAATATGTTTTGCCCTACCACCATGTTTTTGTATGGATTGCCTTGGCGAATTTTTTTATGTTGTCCAGAGGATCTTTTGCATCCTCGATTTTTGTTCCGACATGTATGCAATTCGCTCCGGCAGCAATAAGGCGCGATGCCTGCCTCGGAGTCTTCACACCGCCTGCAATAACTATGTTCATGTCAACGTATTTTCTCACTGCAGAGACCGTGCTTCTTGGTACGTGCTCCGGTGCACCCGACCCTGACTCAAGAATCACAAAACGCATTCCCATATATTGGGCTGCAAGAGAATACACAACAGCAACATCCGGCTTTGCCCTCGGGATAAGGCGCGATTCCCCTATCCACCCAACAGTCTGGCCCGGCTCAAAAACAAGATATGCGGTTGGAATAGGCTCAAGCCCGTACTTCTTTATTGTGGGTGCGCCAAGAATCGGCGCTCCCGCAACCCAGTAAGGATTACTTGAATTAAGGAGGCTCATAAAATATATGGAGTCCGCGTATTTTGTAACAGTGCCTGTGTTTCCCGGAAAAAGGTGCAGCGGAAGATCCACTTCTTCCCCAATCATCTGCGCAGCAGCATCAAGAAAAGGTCCTTGAGCACCTATCGAGCCCCCGAGCATTATGACATCAGCCCCGCCTTCATAAAGCTTCTTTGCAAGGCCAAGTGCGCGCTCAGGTGTCTGTTTTAAGGGATCGGGGTCAATAAGCCCCATAAAAACCCCTCTTCCGGAGTCTGTTATCTCATTTATGCGCTTCTCAACTTCTCCCTTGTGCTTCATAGATAACGATTATCTCATTATCTATTTAAAATAGAATCCCCACCAGTTTTTTAATGGAATTAACAGATGAATCATTAAAAGAGGCAACTCTTAAAGTAAAAACGCTGCTTGAAACAAACAGGCGCGCAACAGTCATTGTTCACCACAATGCAGACCCTGATGCAATTGGCAGCGCGGTTGCACTTGCGCAAGCACTTTCGCAATTCAAAGTAAAATGCACAGTCCTTGCTCCGGCAGACATAAGCCGCCAGTCAATGGCTATTCTTTCAAAATACCCATATCCGATTCAGGAAAAAGCAGAACTGGAAAGCCTTGTATTCATAGTTGATTCTTCTTCAAAAGAACAGGTGCCTGTAGACATACCAAAAGAATGCAGTGTTGTGCTAATAGATCATCATCGACCGGGAAACCTTGCAAAAATAGCAGATATCTCAATAGTTGACTCCACTTCTCACTCAACAGCAGGCCTTGTGCTTTCAGTTCTAAAAGAGCTTGGCGCAAACCTTACGCGCGAGATACGGTTCTTTCTGCTTACAGGCCTTGTTGCAGACACAGCGTTTCTCAGGAAAGCCTCAAGAAATGATTTAAAAAAAGCTGTTGAGCTGTCAGAAGACATTGAACTAAGTGACGTTTTTTCAGCCCTGAGTGCTGAAGAAGAAGTCTCAGAAAGAATTGCAAAACTACAATCAGCAAAGCGCCTTGAGCTTTACAGGATTAATGATTTTTTGATAGCATTCTCGCATATTGGCTCATTTGAATCACGCTCAGCACTAAGCCTTGTTAAATCAGGTGCAGACATTGCAATTGTATTCAACCTCCAAAAAAAAGAACTCCGCCTATCAGGCAGGATGCGAAGCAGTGTGCCTGAAAGACTGGACCTTGCGCGCGTCTTTCGGTCTTTGGATAAAATAATAGAAGGTGGCGGAGGCGGCCACAGGACTGCTGCATCTGCTAATGGCAAAAATACGAAAAGTATAAGTGCAGCAAAATACAATCTTCTTTCGTACTTCGAAAAAATCCTTGCCAAAAAGGCAAAAAAGATTTTGTGAGCTGTTAATAAATGGATAATCTTGTCAGGCGCCTGCTTGAGTTGGGAGTTGATGTCGGCACAAAAAGCGCCCTAAAATCCGCCCTTGCACTAATTGGTAAAAGCGATGCTCCTGTTGACGAAATTTATGTTAAGATAAAAAACGAGTTAAACGCACCACGAATAAAAGAAATTCCAACGAACAAAAGAATCCTTTTTCTTTCGCACTGCCTTAGAAACAGCAAAAAATGTAAAGCCGAAATGAATGGTTGGGGATACGAGTGCAGGCATTGCGGAGCATGCCAGATTTCAGAGATAATAAAGTATGCAGAAAAACTCGGGTACTCTGTTTTTGTGGTTCCCGGCGGAAGCATGGTTTTCAAGATCATAACAAAGAAAAAGCCAAAGGCCGTTATGGGTGTTGCCTGCTATGTCGAACTTGAGCAGGCAATGGAGACTGCAGGGCGCCTTGGACTGCCGAATATGGGCACCCCACTATCAAAAGACGGGTGCAAAGACACAAACGTTGATGTAAAGAAAGTTTTTTCAATGCTGCGCACGTAGATTCTGTGAGATATCCTGCACAGAGTTGCGCTTTTCAGGCTTTTTACTACCGATTTACGTTTTGTGCACATAAAAAAGGTTTATAACGTTTTTGACTTAAACATTGCTGTGCGTTCGTGGTCTAGTGGTATGATGTTGGCCTTCCAAGCCGACGGCCCGGGTTCGATTGATGTGTAGTGGTTCATGATTCATAACCGCTCAGAAAACGTTGATATTTCCACTGCTTCATGTCTGAATATCCCGGCGAACGCATATATTGCAACCCGTTTTTTGGCAAGCCGGCGCATAAAATGCTGGCGAATTAAAAAAAGTATTGGGTTGTGGACCGGTAGTCTAGCGGTATGACGTCGCCTTGACGTGGCGAAGGTCCCAGGTTCAAATCCTGGTCGGTCCATCTACGGCGAGTGAGTCCGAAACCGGTATGCTCAATTCGGTTTCGAAGTGAACCGCCGGAGAGCTTGAAAAGCATAACCAATATCGTTCAAGGATTTTCATGATTTTTGATGGATGAGTCCGAAAGCGATACGCTCGCAACGCTTTCGAGACGAACCATCAAAAAGCCTGAAAAGCTTAACCAAAAGTACAGTAGATTTTCAGGATTTTCCAAACGAAGTTTGGAAACCTTATAGCGCAAGTGATGGCTCGCTCATTAAAAACGCTCCTGTAGTCTAGCCCGGTAAGGATGCGAGACTCTCACTCTCGAGACCTGGGTTCAAATCCCAGCAGGAGCATACATTAGCACGGCAGACACCGTGCCAATTAATTCTTCACGAAGTGAAAAAATGTACAAAGCAATAATTTTCGACTTTGACGGCGTGCTTGTAAACACCACAGGCAACTACGTAAAAGCATTCCATAAAATTGAAGCACACAACCTAACCGCAGATGACAACGAACTCAAAAGCCATTTCGGCAAACCCGTTTTAAACATAATGGCCACGTGTGTATTGAAAACAGACAGAATAGAAGACGCACAACAACTGGCTTCAGAATTTCACGAGGAAGTTTCAAGAAAATGGTTCCTGGACGACATGGCACTTTTTCCAAAAACAGAGAACATTCTTCAGGAGTTAAAAAAACAGGGCTTTCTTCTTTCAATAGCATCCGGCACAAACAGCACCTTTTTAATTAAATTTCTGGATTATCTTAAAATCAGAAAATATTTCAGCGTTGTTTTAGGAAGCAGTGATGTCAAAAACTGCAAGCCATACCCTGATATAGCCCTCAAGGCACTTGACTCACTTGGTGTAACTGCACAAGATGCATTATACATCGGCGATGCAGAAGCCGATGTTTCCGTGGCAAAAGGGGCAGGTATCGCCTCTGCAATCGTGCTTACAGGGGTTTTAAACAGAAAAGAAGCTGAAGATCTGTCCCCGGATTATATTCTTAAAGATTTAAGCGAAATATGGAGGATATTAGGTAAAGCAGCGAGTAGTTAGTAGCGAGATATGTTGGATAAATTGGCTAAGGGGTTTAACGTCTTGTCGTTACCTCAAAACTCGTTACGGAACCAATAACATAGCGGCGCAGGGGTAGCCAAGCATGGTCAACGGCGCAGGGTTGAGGGCCCTGTTGGTTAGTCCATTCACGAGTTCAAATCTCGTCCCCTGCACCATTCTTATTTTAAAGGCCCGTGGTCTAGCTGGTATGACGTCACCCTCACAATGCGCAAAGTTCGCGCATGAGACCGGTGAAGGTCCTGAGTTCGAATCTCAGCGGGCCTATCTACAACGAGCGAGTCGGCAAACGACCTGCTCGCTTTGTTTGCCAGACGAGCCGTTGTAGAGCTTGAAAAGCCTAACCAATTTCTTTTGTGGATTTTCATGATTTTTGAGGAGTGAGCCCGCAAGCGGCGCGCTCACCTTGCTTGCGAGGCGAACCCTCACAAGAGCTTGAAAAGCCTAACCAATTATCTTGTGGGATTTTCATGATCTCAAAAATGACACCGCTGGTTACATTTTTGAGTTCGCATAGTGCCTTGCAGAATAGCAACCGATTATTAGAGTTCTAATTTGAGCACAAAACAGTCTACTTATTTTTTTGCATACTTGTTGTCATATTCAATAAAATTTCCATTAGAACACAAAAAAGAGGCGTTTCAATATTCTAGACATGATGTATTTTACTTTGTAAAAGAAATCATAAATTATTTTATATAACTAGAATATACTATCTAAAGTATGGCAAAATTTTTAGATACTCTTGGAATTTCTAATGAATTAGGTCAAATAATTAAAAATGCCAAAGAGAAACTAGTTATAATTA
>JAFCBV010000007.1 GCA_017610545.1 Candidatus Nanohalarchaeota archaeon
AAAGTCTATGCAGACATCAACATCTTTCATGCTTTCTGCATTTATTTCATTAAAAAAATTGTTGCATTTCTTGGAAACAGGGTCTATTATTGCCTGAACAACGACATTCATGTCTTTGGCTGCCTTTTCAATCTCACAGCCCATTTTCCCGTATCCGATTATCGCTATTTTTGGATGCATCACGTTCATTCAAGTTATAAACACTTATAAATTTTTAAGTGTAATCTTCAACGTGGTATTACTACAATAAAGTTATAATGAAAGGATGGTGTTTTGCATGACCAAACAGACCGTACGACTACAAGAAGAACTTCTTGAAAGTGGACTTCTTGAGCCCGTTTCTTTAAATGGTATAACTGCATACAAAAGCACAGGCGGAGAATCAAAAAACGTTGTTTCCCTCGACGGAAAGCCTATTGGCATCCTTTGCGGTGACAACCTATATCGTTTTGATTCTCAGACACCATCCGGACTTTATATACGTTGAATAAATCCATTTTTTCAACAAAAGAATTTTTGAACATTCCTAAACCCCGTCTTAACAAACTTTTCAGGCGCAAGCCCTCTTTTTTTCAATTCCATTAGTGCGCCCCTCACATGAGTGCTACCAAGCGGCACCTTGAAACCTGCTTTTTTTGACAATTCATCAATCTGCCTCAAAGCAACTGAGCGCGCGAGAATTGATGCCGCAGCAACCGCAAGATATTTTGATTCTGCCTTTGTCTCAAGTATCGCGCCCTTTACGCGGCATCCGGGATACTGGTCAACAACAATTTCATAAGCCGGAAGAAGACTGCTTGTCGCGCGCGAGTGCATTGCGTTCAGCATTGTAGTCACGCTCTTGAACTTGTTATATTCCTCTGGAAGCAATTCAACAATTGCGTAGTTCTTTTTTCCAAGAATATTTCTTATTCGATCAGCCAACTCATGTATTTTGCCATTCATTATTTTTTTTGAGTCCTGAACACCGCACATGGCAAGAGCCTCTCTTTCCTTTGGGCCAAGCTTTGCTGAAGCAACCACAAGCCCGCCAAAAGTGTCTCCCTTAAGTGACTCATCACTTCCAATGCGCACTAGTTTACGTCCGTCCGTTTTTGGTAATATTTTTTTTGCAGCAGTCTTTCCTGTAAGAAAAAACACAACCCTCTCAACTTCTGTTTCTTTTCCCTGTACAAGAAGCTTTCCGCTCTTGTAAACAATCACTGTCGCAGGGCCACTTAGGCGACGAAGCTCATACTCTGTTTTTATTTTGATATCACAAAATCCTGAGTCCAGAAGTTTATCAATTTTTCGGGGGTTGATCCTTGTAAGAACAGTCATGCCCCTTATTGATTTATTCAATCTATATATACCCCCCGCGACCAATAAATTACTTCAGGGACTTCTATGGATAAAATAAATGCATTTATTTTATGGTTCGATCAATTAGGAATTGAAGACGTGCCTCTTGTCGGCGGAAAAAACGCATCTCTTGGTGAGATGTACCGAAACCTCTCGTCTCTTGGAGTTAAAATACCAAACGGCTTTGCCGTAACTTCAAAAGCTTACTGGCATTTTCTTGAAACCGCAGGAATAAAGGAAAAAATACACAAAATTCTTTCAGACCTTGATACGCGCAGCATTTCCAACCTTCGCGAGCACGGCGAAAAGGTGAGAAATACAATACTATCAGCAGAACTCCCCGATGATTTAAAGCAGGCAATTGTTGAAGCATATTCACATCTTGAAAAGCAGTACGGCGAGTTCGTTGACGTTGCAGTCCGCTCAAGCGCAACAGCAGAGGACCTTCCTGATGCAAGCTTTGCAGGCCAGCAGGAAACATACCTCAACATAACCGGTCCGGAATCATTGGTTCTGGCATGCAAGAAATGCATTGCATCCCTTTTCACAGACCGGGCAATATCTTATCGTGCAGACAAGAACTTTGACCAGTTTTCTATTGCACTCTCAATAGGCGTCCAGAAAATGGTGCGCTCTGACATAGCAACAAGCGGTGTGATGTTTTCAATTGATACCGAAAGCGGCTTTCCGGATGTTGTTGTAATAAACGCAGCATACGGGCTCGGCGAAAATGTTGTACAGGGCGCAGTAAATCCGGACGAATATGTTGTCTTCAAGCCCACGCTTCTTGAAGGCAAAAAACCCATAATATCAAAATCACTGGGTTCAAAAGAACAAAAAATGGTCTATACAACAGACGGGCGCCACCCGACAAAGAATGTTGCGGTGCCCCTAGAAGAACAGAGGTCTTTCGCACTTTCCGATGATGAGATACTCAATCTTTCAAAGTGGGCATGTACAATAGAGGGCCACTATTCTAAGAAAGCCGGCCACACAAAACCCATGGATATGGAATGGGCAAAAGACGGGGTAACCGGAGAATTGTTTATTGTGCAGGCGCGCCCGGAAACAGTCCAGTCCCAGAAGGACAAAAATGTTATCAAGACATATGTGCTAAAGCAAAAAGGAAAACTTCTTGTAGAAGGAACAAGTGTTGGAGATAAAATTGGCAACGGGCGGGCGCACGTCATAAAGAGCGTTCATAATATTGATGAATTCAGGAAGGGCGAAGTTCTTGTTACAGACATGACAGATCCTGACTGGGAACCAATAATGAAAATAGCATCCGCAATTGTCACAAACAGAGGCGGGCGCACATGCCACGCCGCAATAATTTCAAGGGAGCTTGGAATCCCATGTGTTGTCGGCACAGTCAATTCAACAGAATTGGTAAAAGACAAAGTGGATGTAACGGTTTCTTGCGCAGAGGGCGAGGAAGGTTATGTTTACAAAGGAAAGCTTGATTTTGAAATCCGCGAAATTAAGCTTGATGAAATACCTCAAACAAAAACAAAAATAATGATGAATGTCGGAAACCCGGGACAGGCATTTGATAATTCATTCATCCCAAATGATGGTGTAGGCCTTGCGCGCGAGGAATTTGTGATAAATTCACATATAAAAATACACCCTCTTGCACTAGTACATTTCAGCAAGATAAAAAAGGACAAAAAAAATAATGACTTGGTAAAAGAAATAGAATCCCTTACTTATGGCTATAAAAACAAGACAGATTTTTTTGTTGACAAGCTTGCAGAAGGCATCGGTACAATTGGCGCCGCATTCTATCCTAAAGACGTTATAGTTCGATTGTCAGACTTCAAATCTAACGAGTATTCAAACCTGGTTGGAGGAAAACTTTTCGAGCCAAGTGAAGACAACCCCATGATTGGATGGAGAGGTGCGTCCAGGTATTATTCAGATAAATACCGGGCTGCGTTTGTCCTTGAGTGCAGGGCACTCAAAAAAGTCAGGGACGACTTTGGCCTAAATAATGTAAAAATCATGATTCCTTTTTGCAGGACCATCACGGAAGGAAAAGCAGTTTTGGCAGAAATGAAAAAGAACGGCCTTAAGAAAGGAGAAAACGGGCTTGAGGTTTACGTCATGTGCGAAATTCCTTCAAACGTTATTCTTGCAGACAAGTTTTCTGAAATCTTTGACGGTTTTTCAATCGGCACAAATGACCTGACCCAATTAACACTCGGGCTTGACCGTGATTCTGAAATTGTCTCACACATTTATGATGAGCGAAACGAGGCCGTCAAGCGCCTGATTACCTGCGTAATAAAGACGGCAAAGGAAAAAAAGAGGAAAATCGGAATATGCGGGCAGGCGCCAAGCGACTTTCCTGATTTTGCAGAATTTCTTGTTGAGTGCGGAATTGACTCTATTTCTTTGAACCCGGACACTGTTGTCAAAACAAGGCTCACTATTGCAGAAAAAGAGAAAAACATGAATGCATAAGCGGATAAGCATAATAATCTTTCTGCACAACCTATCTCTATCAGGGGCCTTGGGGTAGCTTCGCGCAATGCTACTGTTTTGCGCGCTACAATGGTATCCTTCCGGTTTCGGGGACCGGGGACCTGAGTTCAAAATTTGGTGAGATTGTATGTTTGAATCAACTCGTCCAATGAAAATCTCAGGGGCCCCACTAATTATGAGGTGTAATTATGCAACCAGTAATGAAGCAAGCACAACAAAACATAATGAAAAGCAGGATGCCGCCAATTTTCGCGGATGAAGCAGTAATCATAACCCCGATTCGGGCAATGAAAGACAAAGACGGAAATATAACAAAAGAAGGTCATGTAGTTGTTGTTTTTGTTGATATGACAACACAGCAGCCCGTCTCAAAAATTGCAATGACCACAACAACTGCAAAAAACCTTGAGCGCGCACTTACAAATTCAATAGAGCGCCTTGAAAAAGACCTTAAATCCAAGG
The DNA here is from genome assembly GCA_017610545.1 of Candidatus Nanohalarchaeota archaeon. GTDB lineage: Archaea > EX4484-52 > EX4484-52 > EX4484-52 > B79-G9 > JAFCBV01. The sequence continues at coordinate 4,291 of JAFCBV010000007.1, forward strand.
ACATTCCTATAAAACCCACAGAAGTAACAGAAACTTCAACAAAATACATTGGGTGATATTATGAATGACTGTATTTTTTGTAAAATTTTTGACGAGCGAGACCTTGCGAAACATGCTCGTATTGAGCAAGAGTTGAGTTGTCAGAAAAGCTTGAAAAGCCGAACCAAAAACATCGTGGATTTTCATGATCATCTCATTTCGCTGCGGCTTCATTCGAAGCTTTTGCAAAAGTAAGAGGGGAACACTATGAATGACTGTATTTTTTGCAAAATCATTGCAGGGCAAATACCTGCCTTGAAAATCTACGAAGACGCAAACTTCATAGGTTTTCTTGACATAAACCCGCGACGCCGCGGACACGCCGTCGTAATACCAAAGCGCCACGTAAAGACGCTCCTCGAACTGCCCGAAAAACTTGCAGGAGAATATCTCGAAGTTGTGCAGGCTGTTGCACGGCACATAGTCGGAGCTCTTGGTGCAAAAGGATTCAATTTCGGCTCGAACAATGGCGAAGTAGCAGGGCAGATAGTGCCACACCTCCACATACACATATTACCAAGATTCTCAGGTGAAAAAATAACCGCCGGCTTTGAAGCAATCTTCCAGCCGGATGAAGCACTAAAAAAAGAGCTTGAGCCAACACAGAAAAAAATCGGCAGGCTCGCACCACTAATCCGCCCTGATTTTTCCGAGAGAAAAGAAAAGAAAAAGCCCGAGAAAAAAGAAGAGTCAAGCACAGATACTGGCGAACCTAAATGGGACTTTGACGGCAGAGAAAACCAACCGGAGAATTTTTAAGCACAACAATATATATTTTGCCACCCCACTTAACAGATGAAAAAAACAGGCTTTTGCGGAACTGGCAAACATATTGCAACAATTAGTTCTACCATTATTATCTGCTAAAGCCCCCAACCGATTAAACAACTTTTTTGGAGGGAATTACTATGGGTGAATGTATTATCTGTCGAGAAACAAAGAATAATTGAGTTGTATTCTAGTCCCTACTTTGATGAACGAATCGAAGCGTTTCAAACAGGGCACAACATACGTCAATGCGCCGAATTAAAGAAAACAGCCAATCTATATGGGCTCAACACTTTTGTCGACACTGTTATGAGATATTTTCTTAAGGATCTCACCGACAATGATGCGCCGATAATTTATAATGAGGGCGTGCCATTTCTCACTCAAAAAGAGAAAGCGTACAACCTTGCCCTAAAAACCATTGCAGACCCAAGAAAACTTGAACGGCTACTTGCAAACCCTTAAAAACATTCAAAAAACACTAACTTGTGAACACCATGTATGACCAAAAAGAAATCGAGAAGAAAATATCAGAACTATGGGAGAAAGAGAAAGTCCCTGAAAAAGTCAGGACAAGAAACCCAAAAGGCAAAAAATGCTATGTCCTTGACGGCCCGCCATACACAACGGGTGAGCCGCATGTCGGGCATCTTAGGACCACCCTTGCAAAGGACTTATGGATAAAGCTTCGCATGATGCAAGGATATAATGTACGCATCCAGCCGGGTTTTGACTGCAACGGGCTTCCGATTGAAAATAAGGTCGAGCAGGAACTTGGCGTCAAGTGCAAAAGCGACATAGAAAAAATTGGTGTCGACAAGTTCATGAAAACCTGCGAGCAATATGCTGAAGGGAACATCCCAAAATGGCTTGGTGTATACAAGCGCTTTGCAGCATGGGTTGGTTGGGTTGAGCCATACAAGACATACAAGAACTACTATCATGAGAGCGGATGGTGGACAATAAAACAAATTTATGACAAGGGATTTTTGATTCCCGGCGAAAAACCGCTTTACTGGTGCCCGCACTGTGAAACAGCAATTTCTGCGTTTGAAGCGCAAGACAGCTATAAAGATGTTACAGACCCTGCCGTTTATGTGAAGTTCCCCCTCAAAGAAAAGAAAAACGAGTATCTCGTAATATTCACGACAACCCCCTGGACCCTTCCGGCAAATGTTGCAGCAGCAGTCCACCCTGATGAAAAATATGTCCGGGTTCAGGCAAATGACGACATACTTATTCTCGCAGAAAAGCTCATAAAAGACGTTATGAAAAAAGCAAAGGTTTCTGATTACAAAGTTCTTGAAACATTTCCCGGAAAAAAACTAGAGGGATTAAAGTACTTGCCGGCACTTGATGTCCCGCTTCAAAAAGGGCTTGAAAAAAAAGCGAATGCACAAAAAGTAATCCTTTCAGTTCCAATACTTCTAAAAAAGGGTGCAGGTAAGACCGCAGTTAAGACTGGCTCTGATGCAAAAGCAGAGTTTGGCCACCTGGTCACAATGGATGTCGGAACAGGAATAGTCCACATTGCCCCGGGGCATGGACAGGAAGACAACCGAATTGGAGCAAACTACAGCCTGCCGATTGTCTCCCCTGTTGAAGAAAACGGAACATTCGATGATACCGTCGGAAAATTTGCAGGCCTCTTTGTCAAAGATGCAGACAAAAAAATAATAGCTTACCTGAAAGAACGCGGGCTTCTTCTTTATTCTGAGCAGATAACACACCCATATCCTCTTTGCTGGAGATGTAAAAGCCCGCTATTGTTTAGAATGAGCAAGCAGTGGTTCTTCAAAATTGATGCAATAAAGCAGAAGATGCTTGATGCCAACAGCAAAATAAACTGGATGCCCGAGTTTGCGCGCGTCCGTATGCACAACTGGCTTGAGGATGCTGAGGATTGGGCATTCTCAACCCAAAGATACTGGGGCATCTCAATACCGATATGGATTTGCGAAGATTGCGGCAAAACCAAGGTCATAGGCTCGCGTAAAGAACTTCAAAAAGAAGCCATAGAAAAAATACCAAATGATGTTGACCTGCACAAAAACACTGTTGACAAAATCCACATAAAGTGCCGGTGTGGCAAAACAATGAACCGCATCCGCGACACTGCAAACGTATGGTTTGACTCAGGCATCGCGCCCTGGGCATCAATGGGATATCCATTTCAAAACAAAGACGTTTTTGAAAAATTCTGGCCCGCAGATCAGATATCCGAAAGTCAGGATCAGGTTCGCGCGTGGTTTTACCACATGCTTTTCATGGGAATGATAACTTTTGATGAAACTCCCTTCAATGCCGCATCCGTCACCGGATGGGTGCTTGACAAAAAGGGAGAAAAAATGTCAAAGTCCCTCGGAAATGTGATTTCCGCAGAAGATGCCATAGATGAACTAGGCACAGATGTTGTGCGATTTTACTATTGCTACGACACCGCATCATGGGACACGCAAAAGTTCAACAAAGACTCTGCGCGCGAAATAAATAGGATTCTAAACTCTCTTTGGAATGTAAAAGAGTTTTACAAAAGCTATGGCGGAACAAAAGAAGAAAAAATAAATTCCAGGATTCTCAAAAAAGAGGACAAATGGATTCTTTCGCGGGTAAATACTTTGACAAAAGAATATACAGAACATCTTGAAAAATTCGAGTGGCACTTTGCAGGAAGGAAACTTGCAGAATTTATCCTTAATGACTTTTCACGCTGGTACATAAAACTCGTGCGCACGCGAGTATCAACATCTTACAAAGGCGATGACAAGGAAAACGTTTTTGCAGTAAGCGCATACATTCTTCGAAAAATAGCACTTCTGCTCACCCCTGTCTGCCCATTCATGTCAGAAGCTATATTTCAGGAAATGAAAACTTCCGGCACAAAAGAGAAATCTGTGCATTTTTGCAAGTGGCCGGAATATAACAAAGAATATGTTAACTCAGCACTTGAAAAAGACATGGATGTTGCAAAAAGCATTGTTGAGGCATCGAACTCTGCAAGACAAGACAACGACCTCAAACTCAGGTGGCCGCTTAGAAAAATAACAATCTCCGGCGAAAAAGATGTCCTTACATCCGCAAAGAATTCAAAGGAAATCCTGAAATTCATGGCAAACGTCCTTGATGTTGATTTTGGAATGCTGAAACTCAAAGTCATAGCAAAGCCAAATTATAAGGTACTCGGCCCTGCATTTGGCAAAAAAGCAAAAGACGCGGCATTATTGATAGAGAAAATTGACTCTAAAAAGATACAGGAAATTTCTTCAAAAGGAAAAATATCTCTTGGTAGTTTCAGCATCACAAAAGATATGGTACTAATAAAAGAGAGCATTCCGGAAGGCGTTGCCGGAAAGACATTTGAGGGCGGAAGTGTTTATCTTGATTCGACGCGCGACAAGGTTATGCTTGAGGAAGCAACAATCCGCGAACTCATACGTCACGTACAAATTATGCGCAAGGAATCAGGGCTTGACGTCAAAAAAGGAATAAGCATTTCTCTTTCAGGAGATATAGACTTTATAGCAAAAAACAAAGAAAAGATTGAAGCAGGAACAAATTCCACAATCATATCTGGCTGTAAAAAGAAACAGAGCACATTCAAATTTGAGGAAATGACTATTGATATTTTCTTTTAAGTGTTTAAAGTTAAAATAAACAGCAGGTGCTTTATTTGGAGGTCGTACTTTCAACATACATTGGAATTTTTATTGCAGTTTCTTTTAGCACATTCATACTTTTTACAGTAGCATCTTTTTTCTTATTCGGCATATCTCAAATGATTAAAAAAAGAGAAATTGTTGCCAAAGGATTTATTAATACAAACTTCCAGAGAGTCGGTATTTTCTCATTATTAAACGGGCTTTCAGCAACCGCAATAACTGCGCGATGGCTTTCGGACTTTGTGCCAAAAGAACTCGGAGGCGCGCTCGTCGGTCCATTTGTAATTATAATTTCAGCACTTACAGTCACGACTTTTTTCTGGCTCATTGTACTCATAATAGAATTTGTCGTGCGCATCAGAAAAATGCTTTAGATCATACCATATTGATTTAATTGGTTCAATGATAAGTGAAGTCACTTGCTACGCTGCGTTCCAACATTTCGGAAATCTGCTTCGCAAATTTCCTGCATTTCAGAAATACAGGAAATGTACGAAGTACATTTCTGAAATCTCCGAGACAAAACTCATTGAAGTGTCTCGAAGACTCTCCAACCGGCAACTCCACTCCAAATAATGGAGTTACAACGGTTGTAGACTTAATAAACCCAATCCATAAATACACCCATGATCGAAGTTCTTCTTTTTGCAGTAGCTCTTGCAGGAACTGCCGCAGGAGGTTGGATTGATCTAAAGACAACCGAAATACCCGATATTATCCCGGCTTCAATGGCTGTGGCAGGTCTCATTCTTCACATAGCCAACGCATATCTTCTCGGAAGCATGTTTCCCATTTATGCAGCTTTTGCTGCGGCGATAGGATACCTTACATTCGGGTATATACTTTACTACACAGGCCAATGGGGAGAAGCAGATGTTTTGCTGCTTGGAGCAATTGGTTTTCTTCTGCCTGTTGCACCATTCTTTTTCAATGCGTCAGCAGCAGGCACCATCTGGTATGCATACCCATTGATTTTCCTCCTGAACACATTCATTGTCGGAGGTGTTTATTCGATAATTTACGCATTCATTGTTGCTTTCCGTGAGAAGCACGTCATAAAATCACTATATTCTGATATTCACGCAAACGCAAAAAGCTTCGCAAAAATAACCCTTGTTTTCCTTGCCGGAGCCGCTGTTGTCTCATCATACATTTCAAATTATATTGTCCCGCTTCCCGCACATTTTTTCATGGAGCGCGCCCTGATGCTTTTGCCCGCAATCATACTGCTTTTCCTTGTCTACAGGTTCGCAATTGTGGTTGACAAAACAGCGTTTCGCAAAAAAGTATTGTCAGGCAAACTTCAGGAGGGCGATGTACTTGCAGAGAGCATAAGCGCTAAGGGGCTTAAGATGGACGGTAAGCTATTCATTGGCCTGACAGAAGACCAGATAAAAAAGATACAGAAAGCAAAAAAGACTGTCTGGATAAAAGAAGGTATAAGATATGGTCCGACATTTTTTCTGGCACTTGTCGCAACATGGCTTTATGGGAATATTCTTCTTATTGCGATGATCTAAGAATCATCTTATCTTCGCACCACAAGAAACATTTTCAACATACACTTTCTTGCCCGCGCACACAAGAGATGCCCCCAAAACATTGACGCCATTGTCTTTTGTGGCAGACATCGTGTTTTTCTGAAAATCCTCAAACAAGAAAACGTCTACAGGATTCTGCGAAACACCCTCTGCAGACACAACATCACCAGGCTCTGCGCCAGAGAAAAGCAGGCTCAACTGCTTGCCATCGTCTGCAACCAAAACCATTCCCTGCGACTCAATGCCGCGTATCTTTGTGGGCTTGATGTTTGTCAGAAAAACAGCCTTCTTATCTAAAAGCTCTTCTATTTTGTACGCGCCCTTTATGCCTGCAACAATCGCGCGCTTTTCACCGCCAAAGTCAACGCCAAGAACATAAAGCTTGTCAGCATTCGGATGCTCAACAGCAGAAATTATTTTTCCTGTACGTAGTGCCATTCGCGTGAATGGATCGCCCTCGTCTTCGGTCTTTGGCTCAACAATATCTTTTTTGACAGAATCACCCTTTTCTGAAATCTCGCTGTCCTCAATTTTTTTGAACAAAGGTGTTGGCTCCGAAATTTTCTGCCCTGCAGAAACAATAGATACGGCATCGTCCCAAGCAGCACCCTTACTTCCCAAAAACCCCTGAAGGGTTTTTGTTGTGTTCGGTATAAACGGCTCAAGAACAACTGAAAGCACACCGATTGCGCGCGCGCATATATAAAGCGTAGTGTCACACTTTTCCTTTTTCTCCTGAATTGTTTTCCAGGGGCACGCCTCATTGAAATACTTGTTGCACGCGTGAGTAAATGCCATGATTTCCTCAAGCGCGCGCTTAATCTCAATAGCCTCCATCTGCTTTGCCACGTTTTCAGGCAAAGAATCTATTTTTTTCTGAAATTCGATGTCTGCATCATCAAGTACAGATGGCTTTGGCACAACTCCCCCATACCTTGCTGAAATAAAAGCCAGAGTCCTGTGGACAAAATTGCCGAATGCATCAGAAAGGTCTGAATTGCACTTTGACTGAAACTCATTCCATGAAAAATTGACGTCAACCGTGCTGTTAGGGGTTGAGGTTGTAAGATAGTACCGAAGATAATCCGACGAAAAGCGCGCAAGGTAGTCTTTCAGCAGTATGAATGTCCCGCGACTCTTACTCATCTTCTCTGACTCAACAGTCAGGTATCCGCGAGTCGGTATTGCTGAAGGAAGTTCAAATCCTGCTGCCATCAAAAGCGCAGGCCAGAAAAGGTAGTGAAAGTAGATTATGTCCTTTCCGATAAAGTGAACGATTCTAGAGTCTTTGCTCTTCCAGAAGTCCTCCCAATTCCGGTTTGCGCCCTCTGCCCATTTTACAGTTGACGAAACATATCCAATCGGTGCATCAAGCCACACATAATAGTATTTGTCTTCCTCACCAGGAATCTTGAATCCAAAGTAAGGACCGTTCCTTGTTATATCCCAGTCCTTGAGCCCGCCCTTTAGCCAGCCGGAAACATAATTCTTTACAGATTTCTGAAGGTTTTTGTTTGTCTCAAGGTATTCCTTAAGCCTTTTTTCATAAAGCGAGAGCTTGAAGAAGTAGTGCTCATCCTCTTTCTTAACAGGAGTTTTACCGCAGATTGCGCACTTCGGGTTCTTCAGCTCATTTCCTGCATGCGTCTTTCCGCATGCCTCGCACACATCACCATACTGGTCACTTGCGCCGCATGCCGGGCACTCGCCCTTCACGTATCTGTCAGGCAGATACCTCTTGCAGTTTTCGCAGTATGTCAGAAGAACCTTTTTCTTAAATATCACGCCAGCCTTGTTCGCGCACTCAAAAAAGTGGTCAGACATCTTTTGGTTCTCATGCGAATGGGTGTGATAGAACATATCAAACGAGACACCCATCGCATTAAAGTCTTCTGAGTGCTCCTCGTGAAATTTCTTAACAAACTCTTCAGGCTTTATCCCTGCCTTTTCAGCATTTATCTGTATCGGTGTCCCGTGCTCGTCAGACGCACACACAAACACAATATCGTTTCCCTTAAGGCGGTGGTATCTTGAGAATATGTCTGAAGGAAGATAAGTTGACGCAAGATGCCCTAGATGCAGTGGCCCGTTAGCATAAGGAAGCGCCGCAGTAACAAGTATTTTCGCCATATCATCACCAGAAAACTTGACATTGAATCCTTTAAATATTATCGGAAAGGATATTATTTCATGCGCACAGTCTATACCGGTCATTTCGAAAAAATCACCGGAAAAACAGATGAATTATTTGAAATCCGCAAGTCAACGGTTTCAGATGTTATTGAAGTTATCGAGAAAAAAAGCTCTGGCTTCAGGAAAGAATCAGAAGGGCACGATGCGCTCATTCTCAAGAACGGCGTAAATATCGAAGGACTCCGTGGGTTTGACACGCTTTTGACAGACAACGATACCCTGACGTTCGCGCATAAGGTTGTTGGGGGATAAAAAAACAGAATTCGTTTGTTTAATTCATTTCGCCACCATTAGGCATTATCTCGCTTAACCGCCACGAATTAAAAAATATATAAACTATGACCGCCCTTTAAGACACCATGAAACAAAAAAGATATCCTGAAGGACACTTTATTGAGTGGGGCGTTGCTCTTGGACTCGTTCTGGGAATGCCGGTTGGACTTGCTTTAGGAAATATTGCATGGGGTCCTGCAATTGGAGTTGCTATTGGAATCGCAGTAGGGCTTTCATTAGAAAAGCAAAAAAATCCAAATCCGCGACAGCCAACAAAAGAAGAAGAAAATGTTATGAAAGGAAATATGACGGCCATATTGTATTCCGGGATGGTTATATTTTTGATTATTTTAATATCCACCCTTATTTTCCATTAATGAACAACCCAACCGCA
>JAFCBV010000072.1 GCA_017610545.1 Candidatus Nanohalarchaeota archaeon
CCACACAAAAAGGCCGTAAAAGCGCATACATTTCACAAAACCACCTCTGGATTAATAAAGTAGAACGCAACATCTATAATAGTGGGGGCGACTGCTATGATGAAAAATACAGTAAAACTATTTGCCTTCCTATTCATTGCCCTTCTTGCACAATCTGTTGCATCTGCAGAGTCCATCTATGTAAACATGCCTTCAAGCGGCACTGCTGGCAACAGCGCGTATGTATACGCATACTATTATGACAACGAGTCTGCACTCATACCCTATGCAACATGCACACTCAGCGAAGGGTTTCTAAGCTCTCCTATGAATTTTTACTATGATTCCGGAAACAGCCGCTACACGCACTATCTTTATCTTTCATCTGCAGGAAGCTATAATCTTAAGGTAACATGCAACAAGGCAGGGTACAGTGAACAGTCCGATACAGAGCCCATTTCCATAGCAAAAGGATACAGCAACATATACTTGAACAGCATACCCGGTGAAGTCAATATAGGCGACAGCATATATGTTGAAGCGCGCTATGAGCACGGTTCGCACATCTCAGGGGCTGATTGTAATCTTATAGTCAATGAGCCTTCAGGAACCACAATTACCAAAGACATGAGCGAAGGAGTGTCCAGTTATTATTACACACACCCTCTTTCAGACATCGGCGGCCACTCTTTTGAAGTAAGCTGTTCTTCTTCGAAATACCTCTCTGCATCAAGCCCGTTTCATGTCATAAGTACCAAAAAGTCAACGACTTTGTCACATTCAGCGATTTCCTCAGAATATTATCCGGGAGACCCCATAATAATTCATTATTATTACAAGTCTGGCAACGAATGGATAACCGGTGCTTCATGTACATACGCGCTAAAGAAGAGCGGCACCTCTATTGGCACCGGAAATCTGAAATACACCTCACAGGGATATGCATTGTCTTTGAACAACATTCAGGCAAGCGACACTCCGTATTCTCTTGAGGTGACGTGCGATGCCGGACTGTACTCTAAAGCATACAATAGTGCAAACATATATGTCCGGAAAATCCAGACAATGATTGACATCAATGTAGTTACCCCAAACGGGCGCTTTTCCTATGCTCCAATCAATATTGACATAAAGTACAAGGACTCCAAAAGATACGCCACAATAGATTCTCCAACGTGCACAATCTCATTTGGAAACAAAGAGTTTACAGGAACGTCAATTAAGACGGCGTTGCCTGCAGTAGATAAGTACCGGACTGAAAAAATCGATGTGTGCTGTGACAAGGAAAACTACCAGAAAAAATGCCAGTCTGCATCGGTAGACATCACACCCCAGGAGATATCAATTCAGCAGATCTTTGATGTCTCTCGTTTAGTTGTCGGCAACACCTATGAGTTTCGCGTTATTGCAAAACCTCTATCATGGGGCGACTCTGAAAACATTGTCTGCGACGCATCAGCAACAATCGAAGCACAAGGATCGTTGTTGGAAAAACAGCTGGATTTAAGAAAGCGCGACAACGAATTCTATGCAATGGTTTCATTTGACGACCCTGGGCAGGCAACCATCACCACCTCATGCAAAGGTGCCGGTTACATCCAGAATATCGCGGCAAAGACAATTAAGATAAATATGTTTGAAGAGAAATACGAGAACACGCTCACAAAGGTATTGGGTGCTGCAGGAATTGTTCTTTTATCCGCACTTTTTATAATAAGAAAGAAGTTCAAAGTGTAGCATATGATTGATTACTTGCTTTCTCTTGCACAGGACAATCCAACCCTGTTTGGAATTGTTATATTCAACGTATTGCTTGCACTCTACATTACCGCATATATTAGCCTTTACTTGTACAAGCGCAAACACCCGGAAATAATGCTGAATGTGCTTCTCTGGAAGACCTCTGTGCGCGCACGGTCATCAGGCTCAACAATTGAGGAGTTGTACACAAATGTCATGGAGCGCATGAGAAGAGAAAGAGCAATTTCCAAAAAGGATGGCACAGGACGGCGCGCAAGGGAAAAAAGCCTGAAGAAAGTGAAAGATGATGAAAAACAAGTACTTGAGGAAATCTACCGCCTCTATGAGCAGAAAGCCTATTCAAACAAGACAATTAAAAACGAGACTACTGTTGTTCGCGACCTTTTTGACCGCCTTTTGTCTGTTTGAATTAGCCCATGCATATGTTGTGGTAAATCCTTATTCCGTTAGTGAAGAAATGATTGTCGCAAATCCAGTGTTCGACGATTTTTTTATGCAAGAGCTTACCTCAAATCAGGTGCTTCCTGTCTTTAAGGACGGCTCTGTTGATTTTTATGTTGCAGACGAATCATCCTGTTTCTTTAATGACGGCGACGCATGCGTTGCCATACCATGCGGAAATATTATTTGCGGCTCAAACCGGTTCCAGACGGACGATTATGCATCAAGCACAATAATAGACGACGGGCTGATATCAGGCAACAGCGAATTGCACGACATGACTATCGCAGTAGACACATTAAGATATTCTGCAATCGAAAACCCGGAACATCTTTCAATGGTTGAAAATAAGATACTGGAGATAGATGGCTCAGAAGCTGACAAAACTTATGTAGAAAGTCGGTACGACTCATCAATCTCAAACCTCATCAACGATGAACTTTCAGGCACAGAAGACTTTTTGAGAATGCAGGACCTGCTTGATCAACAAAAAACCGCAGAAGCCATCGCCACCATGGACGAGTATTTTGCCAAAAATTATGATATTTCATCAGTATATGACACAACAGATCTTTATACTGCAATGAAAAACAAGCAGATAGGGCCAATGCAGTACTCCGCAATTTTGAACACCCTCTTGAATGAATACGGAGACGGACCGCAATCAATGGACTATCTGATGAATCACAGCGATATATTGAATAGCCCTCTTGGCAAAGAGTTAATTGATCAAACACTTGAGGAAATCGCAAAAAACCCTGAGTTGTTAAAAGAGCTTCAAAATAGCATGGACAACATGGATGATGAGCTTTTTCAGGAACTCATGTCAAAGGCACTTGAGGAATGTTTCAAAAATAAGGAGTTGCTAAAAAAATATCTTGAAATGCTGCCTGACTTGCTTAAAGATGATGCAATAAGAGAGATGCTTCTTAGGTCCGCGGCAGATGCGCTTCGCCAGATGCATGAAAGCGGGGAGCTTGGAGACCTTATGGACAACATCAACAGCCCTGAGTTGCAAGAGCAGGTGATGAATCAGGCAAAGGACGCAGCACCCTCCATATTTGAGAAGATTTCAGAAGCTATAAAGTCCCGCGTCAATATGAACTATGTATTGCCTTTACTAGGGCTTATAGCAATAATATTCATTTCAGTGAGGTCGAAAGTATAATGACAGACGAAATACCGCAGTACATTGGGAAAAAGTTTGATGAGTTCGTTTCAACAGTTTCGAAGAATCTGCTTGGATATTCCAGAATATCAGAGGCATTATTTGTATCAATGCTTTTGAACAAGCACATTCTTCTTGAGGGCCTTCCGGGAGTCGGAAAGACATCGCTTGTAAAGGTGTTCTCAAGCCTGACTGACATGGACTTCAAGCGCGTTCAGTGCACACCGGATCTTTTGCCAACAGATATTGTCGGAAGCCTCATATTTTCTCCGGACACAAAAAAGTTCAGTGTTCGCTTTGGGCCTATTTTTACAAATGTCTTGCTGCTTGATGAAATAAACAGAGCATCCCCGAAAACACAGTCCGCGCTCCTTGAGGCAATGGAAGAAAAGCAAGTGACAATTGAAGGCAAAACATACCCTCTTGATTGCCCCTTTCTTGTCATTGCAACACAAAACCCAATTGAGCAGGAAGGCACATATCCCCTTCCCGAAGCACAACTTGATAGATTCTTATTCAAACTTGATGTGGGATATCCAACAAGTGAAGATGAACTTGGAATACTAAAGCGCAAACTCCGGGTGCCTGAGAAAATCTTTGCAAAAAAAGAAATTGTGTCCCTTAAGGAACTTTCAGATTATGTTTTTGCTTCAGACGACATAATGAAGTATATTGTGTCAATAATAGGTGAATTGCGCAATAACCCCGAAGTTTCATGGGGCCCAAGCCCGAGAGCAACGCTTGCCCTGCTTGACGTCGCAAAAATATGCGCCCTGCTTGATAATAGGGACTATGTGGTCCCGGAGGATGTCCTGAAATTCTCTGTTGAGATACTTGGGCACCGCATAGGCCTTAAAGCAGAGTATGAGCTTGAAGGCGTAAGCAAGGACGACGTAATAAAAGAAATCCTAAACAAAGTTGACGCAAAATGAATGTTCGGCGGGACTTTCTATTAAAGGAATATCGCAAGTTGGGTTATCTTGCAATTTTCTATATATTCTATAAGTCATCAGGCGCAATACAAAGCCAGCTTATGAAAGTACATTTTGAAAGCGCGGGCGCTGACTTCCTTTATGTTCTGGCAGTCTCGTTTATTCCGTCAATCATCTATTCTATGATGGTGATGCTTGTTTTTCATATCCTTATTTC
>JAFCBV010000073.1 GCA_017610545.1 Candidatus Nanohalarchaeota archaeon
TACTTTTTTACCTTTGCTCTTGCTTTTTGGTTTCTTGGGCATGTAATCATTACTCCTTTGTATCCTCTTTTGTTTTTTCAGGTGCAGGATCTTCTTCTTTTACTTCTTTTTCCTGTTCTTCTGTCTTTTCCGGCTGTTTTTCAGAAGCAGGTGCATCCTTTTTTCCTTCTGTAGTTGCTTCGGCTTTTACATCATCTTTTTTCTCCTCAACAGGTACTTCACCGGTAGGTTCACTCTCTTTTGAGCCTTCACCTTCTTTTTCTGCAACTAAAGATTTTTTGTAAACCTTTGCGATGCAGTCGGACTCACTAAGCCCCATTTTCTGGTATATGTGCTCTATGAGTATGTTTTTGTCAGGCACTTTGAGTTTTGTTGCGAGTGCAGTGCGCACATCATTTGCTTTAGGTGTTGCCCCGTCAGAAGTTACCGTGAACTCCAAATCCCTTCTTTCAAGAAAAGGGTTTTCCGTATCTTTTTGAATTGTAATTTCTATTGTCATAATAATCACACTATATGCATTGCGTATTTTCCAGGCACAGCCTGCCCTGCGCTTTTTGCAAGACCTGAATCGGTGTCATATACAATGAGCGTGCCTTTCCAGCTTCGTGTAAGGTCGCCCGACTTGCACACAGCACATTCTTTGCCTTCAATAATTCTTTTGCATGCTTTACAAACCTGATCAGACATAATATTTCAAATCCTTATGCTTTTTTACTTTCAGCCTTTTTTACAGGGCTTTTGGCTGGCTTTTTCTTTTCTTCTTTTTCTGCCTTTAGCCATTCTATGTTTCCAAGACCGGGTTGTCTCATTGTAAGTGTTATCTTGTTGACCTCTTTTTTCTCAAGACTAACGCCTGTGACGCGCGCCCTGACAGTGTCGCCAACCTTTAGGGTCTTGTTGCCCTGTTTTGTTATGAGCATTTCTGATTTTTTGTCATGGCTAACATAATCATTCACAACTTGTGATACGTGGCAAAGCCCGTCTATTGGTCCGAAACGGATGAATACGCCAAAATCTGTTATGTCAACAACCTGGCCTACTACAATTTCATGCAGTTTTGGGACAAATACAAGTGCCTCAAAGTGGGCATCATAGTATACTCCGGGGTCTTCGACCTCTATTGCGCCGCCTTCTACATCCCATGCGCGCGTGACTGCCAGAATAACGCCTGTATCTGCCAGTATTTTATTTTCATACGTTCTGCCAAGGCTCTTTCTGACAGATTCCTCTTTTTCAGAGCCTATTTCTTCCGGCATGACTCTTACAGAGCCTTCGAATGTCATTAGTTCAAACAAAATATCACCTGTGCATAGAAGGGGTTTTGCCAAATCGGCACTAGGTTGATTGAGTTTTAAGCTTTTTAAAGCTTATGCCCCTAGTATATGTAGTGTCTATCGGCTTCTTCAGTTAACAGAGTCTTTTTGATAATGTTTCTTTAGAAGTTATAGAACATCTAGTCTATGGAGTAAGGTAAAATGACATTCGAAAACAAAGGTTTTGGCAACAGGAACAGAAATGGAAACGGCGGAGGATTCAACTCCGGTCCGCGCGAAATGCACGATGCAGTATGCGCAGATTGTGGTCAGGAAACACAGGTTCCTTTCAAGCCAAGTGGCGACAGACCAGTTTACTGTCGTGAGTGTTACCAAAAGCACAGACCCGCAAGGAACTTCTGATTCTTTGGTTTACTAGGAAACTAAACGGTAACTTTTTAGGCGTCCCCGGTTTCGGGGGCGCTGTTTTTTTATTTTTTTTTGAAGAATATGGGTTAAAAGTTATATATCATGTAATGATATATTTATGGAAAAAATAAGGTGAGGGGGTGAGCCCTCGAAATTGTTATTTGTAGGTCACATCTATGTGACTGAACGATGTGGCCAGATCGCCGTTTGCATTAACGGTGAAGTGTGTGGTCTGGCTTACACAATATGTCTTCGTGTCTTCGCCGGTTCCAACGATATGGAACCGATTTACCCACGTGTATTCGCTACCTGCGGCCCCATTCAGGTTCCATCGTGTCAAGCCATTTGCGATATAGGTTTCGCCATTTGAGCCCAGTCCCTTGAGATTCCTGGGCTGATAGTGGTTTGTTATGTGAAAACCACCACTTTCATCAAGTGTGAGACTTATTTTTTCGTGTAGCGTTCCTTTCAGATGCACGTCAATTCCATCTGGGAGGGTTACATGCCTGTCGTAAGCCACGTTCTCATTCACAATAACTTCTGCCGCTGCCGGTGTGGCAAGGCGGACACAATACAGCATGCGATTATTGCAATCGCTAGTATGCCTATGTTTTGTTTCTTCATTCTTTTTCCTCTGGTTTATTTCAGGCATTTACCCAACGGACAAGGCTCGCCTATCGGCTACCTTGTATTCGCGCCCCCTTTACGGCGCTATTTTCACATCTGTGACCGCTATGACAGAGAAATTCATAGAAAGAGATACCTACAAGTAGGTATTTTGTCTTTGTTGTCATAGCGTTTTTGAAAGAAAACTAGTGCTTACTTTCGATAATTTGTGTGAAAAAATGATTTGCTTTATTCTGCAAAAAGCAACGAAGACAGAAATTTGGCAAGAATGCTTATAAAGTTATTTCTTTTACGTGAAAAATGTAAAACAGGCGGCTGCATTTACTTTTCAACCAGTGCAAGTGCAATGAGCCCAAGAATATTGGTCAGCCAGTATTGTATCAGGCGGAACAGGAGTGCTGCTGTAATTGCATGCTCAAGAGAGATGGCGAACATTAGAAGCATGCCTGCAAGGGATGCGTCATAGGTCCCAAGCCCGCCGGGGGTTATCGGGAAAGAGCCGATAGTGACGGCAACAGTGTATGCAAGAATTAATGCAGGCAAGGTTATGGTTTGCCCGATTGCAAGAATAACAAGATACAGTGTTGCTATTTCTGATGCAATTGAGAGAAGCACATACATTTGGGGGACCAAGACAGATCGTTTCCAGAATATTAGGTGTGCTTGTTTGTGGAATTTTTGAATTGTTTCACTTGTGTTTTTGGCACTTTTTTTGTGGCGGATGTGAAGTTCAATCTTTTCAAATGAGCCAAGAATTGCTTCAAGGGCGCGGCATACGATGTGTATGTGGGTCTGATTTTTTGAGATGAAAAGAGATATAAATGCACCGGCTATTGCTGAAAGGACCAGGGCGCCTCCTATGACGTAAGGAATGCTTCCGTCAGGATTTGTGTGTATGAGGATGGCCGCGCTTAAAAACATAGTATAGATGAATGGAATATAGTGCAATATTTTCTGCACCAGAATCGCGGCGAATACCGTAGTTTTTCGTAATCCTGCCTGCTTTGATATTAATTCGGCTTTTACAATCTCTCCGCCGCAGCCGACAATGGGTGTTATATTGTTTAGAAAATATCCGGCAATATATAGTTTGAACAAAAACCATTTTTTTGCTTTTTTGTCAAGAATATACCAGGTTCCAAGAGATGCAAAGGCATAGGACATAAAAAAGAGCGCTATGGCCAGAGTGATGTATGTGGGGTTTGCGTGCGTGAGAATTGAAATAAGATTTGTGATGCCGATTGTTGCAGAGAATGCTGCAAAAATTATTGCTCCCAGTATCATTGTTGTAGCAATGAATTTTATCTTGATTTGCATAGCATAACTTCGCTTACATGTATATATAGAGTTTTCCTTTAAGCTAAGTATATGGTAATTGAAAAAGAGCTTCAAAAGTCTGAGTTTGATATGTTTGCATCAGATTTCGAGAGGACGCGGCAAAAGCCATGGGTTGAGGTGGCTGAGTTTCTTGATTCTTTTGCAGGTGATTCTTTTGTTCTTGATATTGGCTCGGGCGGGGGGAGACATGCTGAGTATGCCTTGAAAAGGCATCGGGTGGTTGCGCTTGATATATCGCGTAAGATGATTCGGATTGCAAGGGGAAAGGGGGGGCACTGCGTTGTTGCAGATGCGGGGCAACTTCCCTTTAGGAGCGCTTTTGATGCAATAACATATGTTGCGTCAATACATCACATTCGGACTGAGGAAGGAAGGAGAAACTCGCTAAAGGAGATTAAACGGGTTCTTGTACCAAAGGGTCTGTTTATTGTGAGTGCGTGGGCGCGCGACCAGAAGAAACTTGCGGCATTTGTTGATGAGAAGGGGGATATAGAGCATACATGGGACACGAGGCACGCGCGGTTTTATCATTTGTTTTGTGAGGATGAATTGCTTTCGCTGGTGAATGATGCGGGGTTTAAGGGAGTGCGTGGGTGGCGCGAGGGGGATAACTGGTGGGTTGTTGGTGAGGTTGGGTAGGGCGTAGATCTTTACAGAAACAGGAAATAAACCAAGGTATGAAGTGAGTAATTCTAACTAAATTTCCTGTTTCGGTTATCTAAACTTTTTTCTTGCTTTCAGATAGAGTCTCATTTTAGATATTTTGACTTAAGTGTTTGTGTAGTATATATTCTGGTCTTCCGTTATATAGAAAAAGTCCGTTATTTCATG
>JAFCBV010000074.1 GCA_017610545.1 Candidatus Nanohalarchaeota archaeon
CTTGTGTCTTTGGGGTTATATCGGCCTTTGAAGGATCCAATTAGTATGGACCGGGGTTCATTAAATGGAACTGGTGATATTGTCGAAGCATATGTAGTTGCATCGCAAAGAGCAACGCAACTTGGCTTTGGTGAAAAAAAGCCTGAAGAAGTATGCTTGTACGATGATCCTAAACAGTTATGCATCACACTTGAAGGAGGAGGCTCTTTTAATTACCCCCTGACTGAAAACAACAATGGCGCTTCAAAACAGATACCTATTGCACCCGATGTTAACTATAATAATGTTAGACGCTCATGCATTTAGGTATTGGTGAAAAATACCATGAACTTCAAAAACCTCGACGAGAAATGGAACAAGCGCTGGGAAAAAGAAAAAATATTCCGCGCAGGCATGAAAAGCAATAAGCCAAAATACTACGTCCTTGAGATGTTTCCATATCCTTCAGGAAAACTGCACATGGGACACGTCCGAAACTATGCAATAGGCGACGTTATTGCGCGCTACAAACGGATGCAGGGCTTCAATGTACTCTATCCAATGGGCTACGACTCTTTCGGCATGCCGGCAGAGAACGCAGCAATACAAGGCAAGGCACACCCAAAGGCATGGACTGATAACACAATCGGAATGATGAAAGAACAGCAAAAAGAGATGGGGTTCTCATACGACTGGAACAGGATGGTTGCAACATGCCGCCCGGACTACTACAAATGGAACCAGTGGATATTTCTTAAGATGCTTGAAAAAGGGCTTGCCTACAAAAAGGAGGCGCCTGTCAACTGGTGCCCGAAGTGCGAAACAGTTCTTGCAAATGAGCAGGTTGAAAACGGAAAATGCTGGCGCTGCAAATCCGAAGTTGAAGAAAAAAATCTCTCTCAGTGGTTCTTTAAAATTACAAAATACGCTGACGAACTTTTGCAGGAAATTGACAACCTCACTGAGTGGCCGGAGCGTGTACGCGTCATGCAGAGAAACTGGATTGGCAAAAGTCATGGAGTTGACATACACTTCAAGCTTGAAGGCACAGACACAATACTTCCGACATTCACTACACGATGCGACACAGTATTTAGTGTAACGTTCCTTGCACTCGCACCGGAGCATTCAATGATTACCGATCTTGTCAAAGGAACAAAATACGAAAAAGGCGCAAAAGACTTTGTGCGCAAGATGAAAAAACAAACCATTGCAGACCGCGTCAATGAAGAAAAAGAAAAAGAAGGTTTCTTCACAGGTAAATATGCAATCAATCCTGCGAACAAAGAAAAAGTACCTATATATATAGCGAACTTTGCCCTGATGTATGGAAGCGGAATTGTAATGTGCGACGCGCACGACAAACGCGACTTCCGCTTTGCCAAAAAATACAAAATACCTCTTAAGTTTGTAATAAGCAAAGACGGAAAATCCATTGACCCGAAAGATTACAGTGATGCATTCACTGATGACGGACTGCTTTTTGATTCAGGAAAATTCAGCGGCATGAACAACAGAGAATCACTTCCAAAAATGGCAGACTGGCTCGAGAAAGAAAAACTCGGCAAAAATACCGTCAACTACAAGATACGCGACTGGCTCATTTCAAGGCAGAGATACTGGGGAACACCCATACCTATAATATACTGCGACAAGTGCGGCGCTGTTCCTGTCCCTGAAAAAGACCTGCCCGTTGTTTTGCCTGAAGACGTAAAATTCACAGGTGAAGGCAACCCGCTTAAGACATCCAAAAAATTCATGAGTGCAAAGTGCCCGGGTTGCGGCAACGATGCAAAGCGCGAGACAGACACAATGGACACTTTTGTTGATTCATCGTGGTATTTCTTCAGGTACTGCTCACCCACAGAAAGCAAACTGCCCTTTGACAAAAAAGAATCTGCATACTGGATGTCTGTTGACCAGTACATCGGCGGCATTGAGCACGCAGTGCTTCACCTTCTTTACGCAAGATTTTTCACAAAAGCTCTTCGCGACATTGGCCTGACAAAAGTAGATGAACCATTCAAGCGCCTCCTTGCGCAAGGCATGGTACTGAAAGGCGGTGTCAAGATGTCCAAATCCCTCGGCAACGTAGTCGACCCAAGCGAAATTATCAACAAATTCGGTGCAGACACAGCGCGCCTTTTCATGCTCTCAACAGCCCTTCCTGAAAAAGAGCTTGAGTGGGATGACCGGGGAGTTGATGCATCAAACAGGCTCCTTGCGCGCATCTACAATTTCGTTGAGGAAAATAAAGGCAAAATCAAGCAAGGCAAAATAAAGACAAAAGACCTTGGCCAAAGCGCAAAATATCTTTTGAGCCGAACAAACAGCACAATCCGCGATGTCAAGGATGACTTTGACAACTTTCGCTTCAGCTTTGCTGCAACAAAGATAACTGCGCTCTTTAATGACGCGCGAGACTTTGTAGACTACGCAGAAAACCCTGATGAAAACGAGCTTTCTGTTTTTTCAAAAGCAATAGAAACCGTTGTCATTCTTCTTGCACCTTTCACCCCGCACGTATGCGAAGAGATGTGGGAACTCATTGGCAAAAAGCAGATGATTTCAAAAGAGTCCTGGCCAAAGCACAATGAAAAAGAAATTGATGATGCAGTTGAAAAATACAGGCAGTTCGCAGAAAAAGTCGTAGAGGATGTTAAATCCATAAAGAAAATTTTGCAGGGCTCTGCAAAAAAAATCACAGTATATGTCGCGCCAAAATGGAAGCACAAGGTTTATGCTCTTGCAGAAAAAAAGCCAAAGAACCTTATAGCAGAAATCATGAAGAGCGCAGACATAAAAAAGCAGGGAAAAGATGCCGTCAAGTTTGCGCAGGCATTGTCAAAGCGCCCTGTTCTGGTTGAAGTGCTTTCTGCAAAAGACGAGATGAATGCGCTCGCAGGGCACAAGAACTTTCTTGAGCAGGAACTTAGCGCAGAAATTGAGATTTTGTCTGCTGAGGGTAGCGTATCTGAAAAGGCAAAACGGGCTGGGCCGGGGAAGCCAGGGATTGAAATTCATTCTTAAAGGCAGCACTCATCTATATATAAAACAGAACAGAATTTCTGATATGGCGCTTGCTACAACGTCGGGGTTGCCCGTTTCATGGGACAACGAAAAAAAAGAACTTTCTTTTGCAGGCAAAGTGCTAACACCGGACATACGTACTGTAGAGCAGATGCGCCCTGTAATCCATGACACAGAATGGCTTAAGTCTGCGAACCTGAACACCCCCCTATATTATATGTATAGAGATACATGCCTGCCAGAGGACAAAGGCACAATTGAGGCAAACAACCTTCGATATGATGTCACCGTAATTCCCCCGTATATGCTCGGAAAAGAATACCTAAAGACCGCAGGGCACTACCACCCATTTGTCCCGGGGCAGACAGCCACATATCCTGAAATCTACGAAGTGCTTGAAGGCAAGGCTTTGTTCTTCATACAAAAGGTCAACGGAAACAAAGTTTATGATGCAAGAGTTGTTCGCGCAAACACGGGCGACAAATTCCTTATCCCTCCTGGCTTTGCACACATCACAGTAAATGAAGAGAACACAACACTCATAATCGCAAACTGGGTTGCTCGTGACTTCAGCTCAGTCTACGGCCCCCTGCACGAATTTGGCGGGTGCGCATATTTTTTCACACCTGAGGGTGTTGTGAAAAACCCAAAATACATTCATACAGAGGGCGCACTTAAAGAAAACAAGCCTTTGGATGCCGCGCTTCTCGGCCTTGGCAAAAAAGAGCCAATGTATCATCTTATGAAGAATGTCTCGCGCCTTGAATTTCTGACAAAACCGCAGGATTTTTCCAAGTTGTTTAAGAAGGCGCTTAGTTAGTAATCTCGAAATATTCTCAGCCACGTAAGAAAAGATTTATTTAGTGCTTAAGCCAAGTACACATTAGGGATCTTATGAAACATATTTATACGCATATTGTTGAACTCTCAAACACGATAAGGGATTTTGAGAATATAAAAAAGTCTAAAGAGTTGAACCGACAGCAGAAGGAAGCTTTGCTGTTTAATGACCTGAATAACATCCTTCTTGATTTATATACTGCATGGTCTGACAATCTCATAATCAGCCTAAACAGAAACTATCCGGAACTTACGGTCATGACAGACCGCAGAAAATATCCAGACAAAAGAATCTTTTTCACATTCCCGCTCAATAAAATCAAAAAGAAAAACCCTCGCAAAAAAGACATTCCTGCTGTGTGTGTCGGAATAAACGCTTCTGATATAATAGATGGTCGCGCAACGATTTTGATAATAATAGAAAATAATAAAGAAACACATACATTGCGCATCAAGAATCTTGATGAGTTCCAAATTATTGCCATAATTGAGAGTTTTGCTAAATTTTTTAAAAGAATTTTCCGAAAATAAAATTATTTATGGCGTCAATACTGGATTTGGCCCGATGGCTCAATATAAAATTGACGATAAAGATAGAATACAATTACAATATAAT
>JAFCBV010000075.1 GCA_017610545.1 Candidatus Nanohalarchaeota archaeon
GTGCTCACAGAAAGCCCGTGGGTGCATTATCACGCGAAAATCGTTGGAAGCGAAGAAGAACTGGTTGGAATGTTGACGGAGTTGAAAAATAATGAAACAGATTCTTGAGGGAAGTAGGGCGGCGGCAGAAGCTGTTGTGCTATGCAGGCCAACCCTTACTGTGGCATATCCCATCACACCACAAACTCATATTGTCGAAGATTTGGCAAAATTCATTGCAGACGGAAAGCTTGACGCAAAACACATGGAAGTCGAGTCAGAGTTCTCTGCAATGTCTGCTGTTGTCGGCGGCTCTGCCGCAGGCGTAAGGACATTTACTGCAACAAGCTCACAGGGGCTCGCGCTAATGAACGAAGTCCTGTTCGCAGCATCAGGCATGCGCCTTCCGATTGTAATGCAGGTTGTAAACAGGGCGCTTTCTGCCCCGATAAATATCTGGAACGACTGGCAGGACTCGATATCAGCGCGCGACTCCGGCTGGCTCCAGATTTACTGTGAGACTGCGCAGGAAGTCGTTGACACAACAATTCAGGCATACAAGATTGCTGAAGACAAAAATGTTCTTATTCCGGTGATGGTGTGCATGGACGGGTTCTTTATCACACACACACTTGAGCCTGTTGAGCTTCCGGACCAGAAAAAAGTTGACAGGTTCCTCCCTCCCTACAAACCAACACATGCTTTTTTAGACCCGAAAAAACCAATGACCCAGGGGCCTTTCGCGTTCCCGAAACCGTATATGGAGTTAAGGAAACAGCTATCAGACGCGATTGACAATTCTGACAAAGTAATAAAGAAAGCCCACGATGATTATGCAAAATCTTTTGGCAGAAAGTACGGCAACGGCCTTATTGACGAATACAAAAACAAAGGAAAGAAAACCGCAATAATCACAATGGGTACTTTAGCAGGAACTGTAAGAGAGGCAGTTGACGCGCACGATGACATCGGGCTTGTGCGCATTCGAAGCTATCGTCCTTTCCCGAAAGAAGATTTAAGAAAAGCCCTTAAGAACGTAGAAACAGTCATAATACTTGAGAAAAACATTGCCCTTGGAACAGGCGCAGGCGCGCTGTTTGATGAAGTACGGAGCGCGCTTTACAATGAAGGAAAACAAAAAGTCCTCGGCGTTGTCTGCGGCATCGGCGGCTCTGAAGTGACTGTTGATGATGTAAAAAAAATAGCTGATGATTCAAAGAAAAAGAAAAACGGGGATATTTGGTGGCTGATGAAATGAAAAAAGACGACCTAATTGCACCGGGGCACAGGACATGCGCAGGCTGCGGCCCTGCAATAGCAACGCGCATGATGCTTAGAGCTACAGGCAAAAATGTTGTTATCTGCCATTCAACAGGCTGCATGGAAGTGACAACAACCCAGTACCCGTTAACATCATGGAAAGTGCCCTGGATACATGTCCTTTTTGAAAATGCCTGCTCTGTTGCCGCAGGTGTGCGCGAGGCACTTGACGCGCAGGGAAAAGAAGATGTAACCGTAATCGCATTTGGCGGTGACGGCGGAATGGCTGACATCGGAATCAGGGCAATGTCCGGATTGATGGAGCGCGGCCATAACGTATTGATTGTTATTTACGACAACGAAGCATACATGAACACAGGAATACAAAGAAGTGGTTCAACCCCGTGGCATGCAGCAACCACTACAACACCTGCAGGAAAAATAAGCAAGGGAAAAGAGCAGTGGAAAAAAGACATGGTTGCAATCGCGGTCGCGCATCACGTGCCATACGCTGCAACAGCATCAATTGCATTCCCGTTTGACCTTGAGAAAAAAATCAAAAAGGCGCTCGAGATAAAGGGGCCTAAATTTTTGCACATACACGCCCCGTGCCCCATTGGATGGTATTTTTCTTCTGAAAAAACAGTTGAGGTTGCAAAGCTTGCAGTTGATTCAAAGATGTGGGCACTGTATGAAGTCGAGAATGGCGAGAAAAAGCTTACATACAAGCCAAAAGGAACACCTGTTGCAGACTACATGAAACTGCAAAAAAGGTTCAGGCATCTTTCTGAAGAGGATATCAAGGAATACCAGAAAAGAGTTGATGAAAGCTTTGGGAAGATGTTCGGGAAGTAAGCTAGTTCTTAGCATATCTTGAAAAGACATTGTTATTTTCCACAGGGCCTTCTATACATCATTTCAGTTCATCAAACTCTTTCACAGAAATTTCAGCTTGCCTCAGTATCTTTCTCAAAAGCCCGCGCCCGACAATTTGATGCAGTGGAACCGTAATAGGTGCATTCAAATATTCGAACATGACTTCTGATCGTTATGGCTTTTACTATGAGGACTAATGGCTTTTCCATATAGATTAATGTCTCTTGGTTTTTGATTAGGTTTGTCCATTGAGTAACGACCTTAACCATACAACAGGAATATGTATTATTTCGCCATTTTCTTCCAAAGTATCTCTGCTAAAATCAAGCTCTCGAAGCCGCATTCATCCACGCACTCAAGTGCATGGTTTTCTGCAGTCTCAAGATAATTCAGAAAAATGAAAAGTTAAAAACATAAAAAAGAAGATGACTGTTGGAACTCAGGAATATATCTGGACTTACAAACGATATGTGTCCAAAGCAGCCAGCACCTTTCCAGAAATATCGCCTGAAATGCTAGGAACATCAACCTTTGAAGAGCCATCAGCGTTTATACCTATAGAACTTCCGTGGTATTCAATGAATAAATCATAGGGACGACCTCCCGGATTATGTGTAACTGTTGATCCGCTAGGAATTCCAAAACCAGAAACCTCGCGCATTGTTACATCATGCGGTCCGGAACCTGCATCAGATAGTTCGAGACCTGTGAGGTCCTTATACAATTTTTCAAGATTAATAACCATCATATACACCAAAATACACTGGAGGGTATCTGTTAATGAAAGTATTTATTACTATGTTTGATTTTTAATGTGCCTGAACATTCAAAGAGACCCTGTGTCTGTTATAGGTACATAACTTAAGATATTACAGCAATCGTCGAACAAATCTTTCGTAACTTACTAAACCTTTATATGCTCTGCAAACATCAGTAACTCGATGCGCAAGACAAAAATCGTTTGCACAATTGGTCCTGCAAGCGACTCAGAAGAGACACTTCGTGCCCTCGCGGATGCAGGCATGAACGTTGCCCGCCTCAACTTCTCGCACGGCGATTATAAAGAGCATGGAGTGCGAATCAAAAGAATAAAGAGAATGAACAGAGACCTCGCGCACCCGATTGCAATACTTCTTGACACGCGCGGGCCTGAGATACGAACAGGCAACTTTGAAAAAGACATTAAGCTTAAGAAAGGAGATACATTCATCTTCAGGACAAAAGATTCTATTGACGAAGAACTTGGAACCACCATAACCTATGCGAAACTATCAAATGATGTAAAGGCAGGCGACCACATTTTCGTTGACGACGGCATGATCGAGTTTGAGATTATCAGGATAGAGGACGAAAAAATTGTCTGCAAAGTACTGAACGACGGCACATTGAGCAGCAAAAAGGGACTCAATATACCGGGCGTTGACCTCCATCTGCCCGCGCTCGCAGAAAAAGACATAGCAGACATAAACTTCGGCATTCTGCATGAGGTTGACTTTATAGCTGCCTCTTTTGTCAAGACAAGAAAGGATGTTGTTCGGATAAGAAAGATTCTCGACAAAAAGAAGTCATCTGCAAGAATCATTGCCAAAATAGAGCATTCAACAGCAGTCAAGAACATTGACGAGATAATAGATTCTGCAGACGGCATAATGATTGCGCGCGGAGACCTTGGCCTTGAAATTCCTTTTGAAGAAGTTCCGCTTGTCCAGGCAGAGATATTCGAGAAATGCAACCTCGCAGGAAAGCCTGTAATAACAGCAACACACATGCTGAACTCAATGATTGACAGCCCGCGCCCGACACGCGCCGAGGTCTCTGATGTTGCAGGCAGTGTGCTTGGAGGAACAGACGCGGTAATGCTTTCAGCAGAGACTGCAAAAGGAAAATACCCTATAGCGTCAGTCAAAGTGCTTGACAAAATCTGCAAAAAAGCTGATGATGCAGTCAAGCCGAACTTTGATACCATAATACGCAAGGGCGAAAGTGTCTTTGAAATTGTGGCGCACGCGGTCGCGAACGCAGCAGAGCGTATGAATGCAAAGGCAATCCTAACTTTCACCTCAACAGGCAATACTGCCTGTATGCTCGCGCGCTACAGGTCGCATGTTCCTGTGTTTGCTTTCACAAGAGATGCACGAATCAGGAAGAGATTGTCTTTGGTCTGGGGCGCAGAATCTTTTGAGCTTGATAAAGCATCGGGCACGAGTGATAAGATGATTAATACGGGGATATGTGCGCTCCTTGAAAATAAGCGCATAAAGAAGGGAGACACGGTGGTTATTACTGCGGGAATTTCTGTCGGAAAGGCGGGGGTCACTAATATGGCGGAGATTAGGGTT
>JAFCBV010000076.1 GCA_017610545.1 Candidatus Nanohalarchaeota archaeon
GACCAAGATAGAATGAGTATTTATATCGACTTAATTTATCGTAAAAGTGAACTTCAACCTCAAGAAAGCAATTGGTTAAAAAATCTAAAGTCTGTTAGAACACGTATTTGTAAAAACCTACATGCAAAATGTTACTTAAATGAAAGTAAGGCCTTAATTACTTCAATGAATTTTTATGAATTTTCACAACATAATAATGAAGAAATGGGGATTGTTGTAAGTAAAAAAGAAGACCCCGAATTATATGATGATATCGCTAAAGAAGTTCAAAGATTAAAAAGAAATAATGATGAAATTAAAGTAACTGTGGAAAAAGTTATTTCACAGAAACTAGATGCTAAAATTGAGAAAACAATATCAAATAAAGGTCATTGCATAAGATGCAACACAGAAATCACACTTAATCCAGAACAGCCTTTATGTAAAAAATGTTATTCAAGTTGGAAAAAATATTCAGACCCAAAGTATAAAGAAAAGTTTTGTTATATTTGCGGAAAAAGTAACAACTCTTCATTAGAAAAACCAGTCTGTTTGAATTGCTATAAGAAAAACAAATCTTTATTTAAGAACGCGTAATCTTGATTCTTAGCACCAAATAAACCATTTCCTCACCTAGCAACCCCAATCTCTTCCCCACTCCTCTCAGTCCAGAACAAAATATCAAGCGCATCCATCGGCACATCAATCCTTTTGGAGAACCCCTGCATCGCCCCCTCAATCTCAACATATTTTCTTTTTGTGAGTGATTGAGGAATTTCTTTTATCACCCCATAATCCTTCAAACTCTTCAATATATGCCGATCAAGTATAGCAAGATTTGAAACCCCGATATTGCGCAAGAACTGAGAAGCCGCCTTCATGCCAAGCCCCTTAAAATGCCTTGAGTCCTTTGCCACCTTATCGCGAACCATAAAACCATCACCCCTAAGAAACTCACACAAATTCAACTTATCAGAAATTATATTTTCCCTGTTATTCAAAAGAAACACTTTCTTGTTGTTCCGATAGCGCACACCATCCAGGCAATCCCCAAGATTCCCCGCCTGCCAAAACCTGTTTTTCTCAAGCTTCTCCTGCGCCCCCCTTCCCGCGCGCGCAGACCCGTGCGCAGTCAACACGCAATAACACAACTCATAGAAAATCTTTTCGTCCGATGCACCACGAAGTTTTTTGAACTCATTAAGCCGCGCAGAAATCTTTGCCCCATTTGCAACATACAATTTCTTTAGCCCCCCTATACTGTGCATGATGTAACCCCGAAAATCAGAATGCCTCAAGAACCAAATTCACCTTGCACGTATTCTTGGAGAAGACCGCAGTCTTCGACAAATCTTTCTTTTGATCAAACTTTTCTTTGCAAGCCATCACACCAATTGGCGGCGAAGTAAAGAAAAGTTTGGGTGAATTAAAGAAAAGTTTGTTGTACCTACTCCCACTCAATCGTCCCCGGCGGCTTGTTCGTAATATCATAAACAACGCGCCCGACCTCTTTCACTTCATTGGTTATGCGCGAGGATATTGTCTCAAGCACCTCATGCGGAACCTTTGAAAAATCAGCAGTCATGCCGTCAACAGAATTCACCATCCGAAGCGCAATAACACCCTTGTAGCTTCGCGCGTCCCCCTGCACCCCAACACTTTTTATTGGAAGAAGAACCGCAAACGCCTGCCATATTTTTCCGTACCACCCGGATTTTTTTAATTCATCAAGAAGTATATAATCCGCCTCCTGAAGAACATTTACTCGCTCAGGCGTGCACTCGCCAAGAATCCTTACAGCAAGCCCGGGACCAGGAAACGGGTGGCGCCATACAAGCTCTTTAGGCATTCCAAGTGTTTCAGCAACCTTGCGCACCTCATCTTTATACAAATCCTGCAAAGGCTCCATAAGCTCAAGGTCCATCTCCTTTGGCAGCCCGCCCACATTGTGATGACTCTTAATTACTGTAGAATTTTTCGTCGCACCGCTTTCAATCCTGTCAGGATATATTGTTCCCTGCACAAGAATCTTTGCGCCCGCTTTTTTTGCCTCTTCATTAAAAACATCAATAAACATTTTTCCGATTATTTTTCTTTTTCTCTCAGGGTCCTCTACGCCTTTCATCGCAGAATAAAACCTCTTCTTTGCATCAATCATCTTAAGGTCAATATCCTGTTTTCCAAATGAGTCTTTTATGAATTCTGATTCGCCTTTACGCATAAATCCTGTGTCAACAAAAACTGCTGTAAGGTTTTTGCCAAGCGCCCGTCCGACAAGTGCCGCAACTGTTGAAGAATCCACACCGCCTGATAAGCCAAGTACAGCGCGCCTTCCGTTTGCCTGCTCTTTTATAGAATCAACAGTTCTTTCTATAAAATCCTGCATGCTCCAATCTTTTTTTGCTTCACACACACCAAACACAAAGTTCTCAAAAATCTTTTTGCCGCATTTTGTGTGTGTAACCTCGGGGTGAAACTGCAAGCCAAATATTTTATTATCTGTGTTTTCATATGCCGCAACCTCGCAGATTTCACTTGATGCAACTGCACTGAATCCGGATGGAAGCTCAACCACAGAATCCCGATGATTCATCCAAACTGTTTCACTTTTTTCAAGCCCTGCAAGAATCATGCTCTTGCGATTTACCGAGATCTTTGTCAACCCATACTCGCCCTGCTTTCCGACACCAAGCTTTCCGCCAAGAATAGTTGCAAGAAGCTGGTGCCCATAGCAAAGAGAAAGAACAGGAACTCCTATCTCAAGACTTTTTTCATCCATTTTGGGAGCGCCCTTCTCCCCGATTGATGCAGGGCCTCCTGACAATATGATCCCTTTAAGCAAAGGATATTTTTCCTTTAATTCATCTGCTGTTGTGTCTGACGGGACAACCTCAGAATAAACGCCAAAATCCCGCACGCGCCTTGCTATAAGGTGACAGTACTGTCCGCCAAAATCAAGAACTACTATTTGCGGGTTCATGGCATTATTTTCAGGCAGGATTTTAAATTGTTTTTGCATGGCGCAATAACCCTCATTCAAACCTCAGCGCATCGACAGGCTTTAGTTTTGACGCCTGATATGCCGGAATCAGCCCGGAAACGATTCCAACAGCCACGGAAACAAACAGTGCAATAGCTACAGCGTCCATAGTGACTAGGGTACCGCCTTTTGCCATCGGCATTGCACCGGTAAGAGATGCCATCAAACTAGAAATCGCGGCTCCAAAAAGGACACCAAGAGCCCCGCCTATAAACCCAATAAGCCCTGCATTAAAAAGAAATATCAAAAGAATGTCTTTGTTTCGTGCACCAATCGCTTTCATGATTCCTATTTCTTTTGTCTTCTCAAGGACTGATGTAAACATGGTGTTCGCCACACCGATAGCCCCGACAAGCAAAGAGACTGCCGCAATCGCCAGAAGAAAGGCCTTCATAGTGCCCAGAGCCTCTGTTCGGGCATCCTGTATCTGCTTGTTTGATGTAATTGTAAAATCCTTGGTTTTCTCAGTTACATGGCGAACCGCCATGAGCTTGCTCTCGATTTTTGTTATTGTTTCATTTAGCAGTTCTTCATTCCGTACTTTGATAATAATAGAATCATAAACACCGGTTTCCTTTTCATCGAGCACCTGATATGCCCTCGAAATGGGCATATATACAGTCGTACTTGTGTCATCAAGAACGCCCACAACCCGGAATGCGCTATCTTCTATTGTAATCATTTTGTTTATCCCAATCGGCCGATCAAAATATGTTGATGCAAGGCGCCCTCCGATAATCACCACATTCTGGTCAGCAGAATCTAGCATCCTTCCATCATTTATTTTGCTTGTTGTTATTTGAGACCACACTTTTTGGTCCACACCTGTCAAAGAGACACTGCCTGTTTTTCCAAGATATAATATATCAACGTTTCCCCTGATGTTTGTATCTATAAGTGCTATATCGGGTATGCCCTTCAATGCCTGAACGTCTGTGCGTGTTAGCGTTATTTCTGCATCTGTTGCTTGGGTAACACCGAAAGTTCCTCCTCCGTGTCCGCCCTTCATACCAAAGATACTCGTCCCCTTGGAAGCTCCGGCAGTCAGTGTTATTATGTCGCCTCCAAGACCACTTAGTTGGCTGTCCATGGACTGCTGCAGGCCCTCACCAAGAGACATAATAGCAATTACAGCGGCAACACCTATCACGATTCCGGTTATTGTAAGCCAGCTTCTAAGCTTGCTATGCAAAACCATGTTTAGGGCGTGCTTAAAGCACTTGCTTATTTTCATTTCTTGTCACAGCCAATCATTTCTTTTTTCTTCCGATAAACTGCCTAAATGTGTATTTCGGATCCATCAACTTTCTTCTTTTGTATTTCTTGTAAAGGAATGCCGAAATCACCAATATGGCGATGGCGACAAGATAGTTATTGTATTGCGACAGGCCTGTTTGAGCACTCATCGAACCGCGCTTTTGGTAAACACTTGATCACTTGCAGAGGCCATATCCAGAGATGCAACATCCACCTCCTTTTCAATAACATGCCGCTCACCCATAGTATCTGTATAAGCAATTTGAACAGTTAGTGTTCTTGTTAAATCCGCAGATCTTTGCACGAATCTTTGGCTCAAATCCCCGGCAGTTGCGTCTTCTGTTTTTTGAAACTTTGTATCACTAGTCGAATCCACGCCATTCAATAAAGATTTCAAGCCAAAGCTTGCGACAGTGTAGTCT
>JAFCBV010000077.1 GCA_017610545.1 Candidatus Nanohalarchaeota archaeon
TCTTCTTTGGCAGAGAGTTTAGAAAAATGTCAAAAGAAGCTGAAAAAGAGGAAAAGGAAGAGACAGAGAAAAAAACACCCAAGAAAAGGGGACGAAAAAAGAAAGTAAAAGACGAAGACAAGAAAGATAAAGAGAAAAGCGATGATATCAAAGATATTCTCGACGGGATATAAACAGTGAATTAGAAATCCCCGAGATTTCTTTGCAAGCGTTTGGCAGGGGCTTTTGCCTCTGCCACTTCGTTTTCATCAAATAAAGGCACACCATATTCTCCGTCATATCCTGCGCGAACCTTTATTTTTTCTTCGCGGTTCCTTATTATTCCATCAGCCATGGCTTTGCTGGTTATTTCCTCTAGTTTTTCTCTTGGTATGTCGCGCAAAATAGAGAATTCGTTGCCAAAAGCATTGATGAGGTTGTAATATTCACCCCAAACTTTCTTTGATGTCAGCATAGAGACTCCGAAAACACCCTTTATAATCTCTGAAAGCGGTATCAGTGTCTGAAAATCCTTTGCATTGTCAGGTTTTGTACCTTCCGGCCTGTCAGCAAGCTCCTCCACACGGTTTAAAACCCCTATTGTAATGGGTTTCCCGCATGCAGGGCAGATATTGTTGTGTTTTTTTGATTCTGAAGGCGTCATGCACACTTTACAGGCCGCGTGCCCGTCAAGATGATATTTGCCGTAGTCAGGTTTTACTTCAACCGTCCCTGCAAGACCACGGCCGGTCTTTAGTGCGTTGAATATAGAGCCATAAGTGAAATTACAGTCAAAAACTGTTGCCTCGCGCCCGATTCTCCACGGCCAGAAGCTGTGCATATCAGAAAATGAAACCAGATTGTATTTGTCAAGGCCAGAGATGCGCCAGTTCATCGCCGGATCACTCGATATTCCGGTTTCAAGCGCATAGATATGTTTTGATTTCTCGCCAAAGCACTCCTCAACTGTGTCAAAGCCGGTTTTGCTGCCAAATAGCCCGAAATAAGGTGTCCAGACATGCGCAGGAATTACCATTGTTTCCTTTGAAATTCCCTGCGTTATATCAATAAGCTCTTTTGAATCAAACCCAAAAATAGGCCTTCCGTCATAGTCAAGGCGCCCTCTTTTTCCAAGTTCGTCAGTGAACTGGTCTGCTGTTTCAAGCCCTGGAGTAAGAACAACATAATGTATGCGCCGTCCTTTTCCTGCCGCAGTATATATCAGGGAAATCTCGGTCTGCATAAGGAATGGAAAGCCGGTTTTCGTGCGCAGGATGCCCTCGTCATCTTCCTGAAGCTTGGACTTTAGCTCTTTAATCCATTCAGGGTGCGTAAAATCCCCTGTGCCGAGAAGGTTAAGCCCTTTGATGCGCGCGTATTTTTCAAGGTTGTCAATACTGATCTGCTTGCTGCACGCCCTGCTGTAGCGGGAATGGATGTGGAGGTCTGATAGTATGTTCATAGGAATACACTTTCTAAGGGTTATGCAGAGTTTATTAAATGTTCGGTTGGCGGTTGTTAAAATAGGTATCAACATCTCAATATAATTATATATCATAAAAGCCATGACAGAAAAAACCACTTAATTTTGTCTATTTACAACCGTTGAAACTCTGCCCTTCGGGGCGGAGTTGCCGGTTGGAATTTCAGAAATCTGCTTCGCAGATTTCTTGTATTTCTGAAACCCTAAAAATTCCAAAGGAATTTTGGGGTCCCGAAAATCCTTTAGGATTTTCAAGGATGCAGGAAATGCCGGAGGTATTTCCGAAAAGCTTGAAACCAAACCAATCAAACCCGTCCTTTAAGACGGGTCGCATAGAGATTTCATGATGCTCATCACAGCTCGTCATAGCGCTGTCATGGTTGGTTGAGATGAAAAGTTTCTGAAGTGTGCAGGTACTATAATTCTTTTTTTATCTCTTTTTTGAGATGGCGAGATAGTGATATCTAAAAAATTATTAAATATATAACTTAATTTGGTTTGATATCGAACGAAGCAGAAAATCACATTTTTTCAATAAACTCTTCTTTTCTGACCAGTGCAAGTTCTAGCACACTTAGTAAAGTGCCGGGTTTTAGTTCTTTATGAAGCGGCACAACAGTTACAATTTTTTATGTACCAGAAAATTTTCTCAAAATAACATGGTCTCCTTTTTGCCGCGTAAATTCGAAACCAAACTCTTTTACAAGAATCTCCACGAACTTGCTTCCAGAAATCCTAGGCAATTTCGACACTAAAAGCACCGACATTCTTGACATTTTTCAAATCTTGCCTTACTTCAGGCATTTCTTCCAAGTATAATTCCAAAGCTTCCTTAAGGTTGCTTATGGCTTCTTCAATGGTTTTCCCCTGCGTGGCTACGCCTGTAAGAACTTCCTTAATTACGTACAGGTCCTCTTCTTTCCACACAACTGCCTGAAATTACATATTTCTGATTCTTTACCGAATTATTTAAGCTTTGTATGTCTGTTACTCCCATTTTTTTCGACATCTCAATATCTCAAATAACCAACATTTAGCCTTTTTGAGAGCAAAAACCATACAGCATAGCACCAAAAGAAAGGTTTAAATGCCTTCTGCTACTAAATAGTAGCACTTAATTAAAATTCCTGCAAGTCAATTTTTGCAGACAATATTCGCTTTGACAGCGAAACAGAGGATTTCAGCCTCTAATGCCTTTTTTGCGTCAATAAAGCAAAGGCATGACAAGGCAGAGACTTCAGTTACTTCTTAGATTCAATTGTTTTTGCGGGAAATGGAGGAAAATATGCGTATTTGGGCAGCATTTTCGCCCAACAAAAGCTTCTCGGAGGTCCTTCTGGATCTCGGAAAGCTTGCGGCGAAAATATTAAAAGTCGCTTGGAAACAAGCAAATAAGTACCCCTTTGCCGCCATTGCATTATTGGTTGCATTATTGGCGGTTTTTGGGGGAACACCCGTATTTTGGGCAATCGTTTTGTGGGTTGCAGTGTTTGTAGCACTAACATTTTTAGATAAATGGATGCAGACATTATAGCAACTCTTGCCCATTTTTTTAATCATTTATAGAGATATAGCCATATCACTATCTCAAACAACAGGTTTATATACGTTATGTTACCAATAAGTAGTACTTATGTTAACTGAAGCATCAGGTATAAAGGTTTTTGATAAGAAATTCCTTAGCTGAAGCTTTTACGAAACTTCATATTTCACATCAATAAACTACTGTTCAACTTGTGTTTCTTTTTTGCACAAGATGAGCAGACCGAGTTAAAAA
The DNA here is from genome assembly GCA_017610545.1 of Candidatus Nanohalarchaeota archaeon. Taxonomy (GTDB): domain Archaea; phylum EX4484-52; class EX4484-52; order EX4484-52; family B79-G9; genus JAFCBV01. Next base: position 3,240 of record JAFCBV010000077.1, read on the forward strand.
GTCTGTCGTGGTTAAAGCGCGCTTAATTTAAGCGGCTTTAAACGAGCCATGACGGCGTAGACAGAACAATTAGTTCTGACTACGTAGCTTGTCATAGACCCTATGGCGAGCAAATTGGTGTGGAAAGGACAAATAAATGAGCTTTGGAGTACCTTTTGGAGTAACAGTAGAAGAAGATGGTGTGGTAGTCGCTGAAGTATACAGCGACCCAGTGAGATTCCTCAAGTACCTCAGGCAACTTGAGACCGACTTGGTCGTTCTGCAAACAGATGCAAAGCAAGCAGAACAAGACGCCGAGAACGCTCGAACAACCTGCGAGCAGAAGCAAACAGAAGCAATGCAGGCAAAGCAGACAACTGAGGACGCTGAAGTGGCACTGAATCAGGCAGAAGATGGTGACTTGCAGGCGGCACAGACCAGCCTCGACACAGCAAACAACGATGCTGTAGAAGCGAATATCGAAGCCGACACCGCAAGAGACAACTTCGAGGTCAAGAAGCAAGCAGCCACGGAAGCAAAAGCAGCTTACGAAACCGCAAAAGCAGACTTCGACGCCATGGAGCCATTTGCTGAAGCAGCTCATAACGCCATCCAGAAAGAGGAAGAGGAGCGTGAAGAGCGAATGCGTGCACAAGAAGCCACCGAGGCAGCAAGAGTAGCAGCCGTGGAAGCAAAAGAGGCAGCTGAAGCCGCTCAAAGAGCCGCTGAAGAGGCAAAAGCAGCAGCAGAAGAACGGGGACCGAAAAAGAGCAAGATTCGGATCTTCTTTTTTTAGTCGGCGCCGCCGTGTTAGTAGGTCTTTTGACCTACTACATTCCTTTATTTTTGGCACCAGAAGCGCCAACCCAGACACACATCCCGCCCGGCTATGAGGTCGCAAAGGCAACGTTCTTGCCTAACGACACAGTGAGCGATTACGTTCCCGGCAGAGGCTTTGCATTTGCCCAGGATTATGGGAATGGAACCCGCCGATCTGTAGCCGCCGGAGGAGATATCGAACTTGTTCGATATCTCATAGAAAATTAAATTGTTGCTGGATTTTTTTCTCCCAGCAACACGTTTTTTATTTTTTTTATATTGAGATATCAATATAGCATTATGACAATATAGTTAATAACCGCAAAAACAATTGTTAGCAACCAAAAAGAGATATTCACGCAATACTTGATGAAA